>NZ_JBSFLV010000080.1:0-43194 GCF_053599215.1 Streptomyces sp. NPDC001002
CGAGCGCGTCGAAGGCGACGGTGTGCACGTCGGCGCCGAGGCCGCGCAACTGCTCCGCGGGGTTCATCGCTTCACCGCTTCCTCGGCGAGGTCGATGTCGCCGAGGAAGCGGACGAGGACGGCGACGGCACGGCCGTACTCCGCACGGAACACGGCCGCGACGTCGACGGGCTGGGGCATCAGTCGTCGGCCTGGTGCATGAACGGGCGGACCTCGATGGGCAGGGTGGTGGCCCAGGTCGCCTTCCGACCCCATTCCAGGGCCGCGTCCAGATCGGGCGCCTTGATCAGGCAGATGCCTCCCAGGTACTCCTTGCCCTCGGCGTAGGGCCCGTCGGTGATCAGGACGTCGCCGTCCTTGGGCCGCAGCACGGTGGCCGTCTCGGGGCCGTGCAGGCCGCCGGCGAAGACCCAGGCGCCGGCGTCACGCAGTTCCGCGTGGAAGGTGTCGAGGTTGCGGACGATCTCCGCCATGGCCTCGGGATCGGGCGGCGTTCCCTCGGTCGGTGTGATCACGCTGAGCAGGTAGTGCGGCATGACGTCCTCCGTGGTGACGTGTCGTTTCGTGGTGTCGGGTCCTTCTCTCACCTCCTACACGAACGACACAGCACCGGATCGACACCTCGCGCGACGAGATCGGGAGAATCTTTTCCATGACCGTCGAAACCCATCCGCTAATCTCCGTGGCCAGGTCTCTCGCGGACGACCTCCTCGCCCCGCACGCGGCCGAGGTCGACCAGAGGACCGTGCCCGCGAGCCACATCGAGGCCATCAGGCGGTCGGGACTGCTCGGGGTGAGCGCGCCGAGGGAGTACGGCGGTGCGGGCGCCCCTGACTCCGTGGCGCGGGAGATCGCGGAGATCCTGGCCGGCGCGTGCTGTTCCACCTGGTTCGTGCAGACCCAGCACCACACGCCGGTACGGATGCTCGCGAAGTCAGCCCTCCCGGTCCGGGAGCGGCTGCTGCGCCCGCTGGCGACCGGCGAGCTGCTGGCCGGCATCGCCTTCGCGCACGTCCGGGCCTTCCCGAAGGTCCCGGTGCGGGTCACGCCGGAGCGGGGTGGCTGGCGCTTCGACGGGACGGTGCCCTGGTTCACGGGCTGGGGGCTGAACGACGTGATGCTGGTCGCGGGTGTGACAGACACGGACGAGGTAGTGTTCGCCTTCACCGAGGCGCGCGAACAGCCGGGCCTCACGGCCTCCGCCCCGATGCGCCTCGCGGCCCTCACCGCGTCCATCACGGTCTCCCTGGAGTTGGACGGGCTGTGGCTGCCCGACGACGCGGTGGTGCTGCGCACCCCGCAGGAGAAGTTCGCGCTGGTCGACCTGCCCCGCAACACCAACGCCTCCCCTGCCGTCTTCGGGTTGGCGTACGCGGCACTCGATCTCCTGGCCGATGCCGGCGAGGAGGAGGTCACGGGTGCGCTGCGCGGGCGGCTCGACGAAGTGCGGCGCCAGGTCTACGAGTTGGCCGAGCACCCCGTCCCGCACGAGCGCATCGAGGAACGCCTGGCGCTCAAGACACGCTCGTACGACCTCATGCGCGCGGCCACCACGGCGGCGGTCGTGGCCCGCGGCGGCCGGGCGATGGACCTGCGCGAGCCGGCCCAACGGCTCGCCAGGGAAGGCATGTTCCTGCTGGTACAGGGGCAGACGGCCGAGGTGCGACGGGCGCACCTCGACGCGCTGGCGGAGATCTAGGGCTAACGTTTGGATCCGCCCGGGGTCGCGGGCCCTAGCTCGCGAAGGGCACCTGTGCCGACGGCGTGGACTGCTTGCCGAACGGGTGCTGCCACAGCCCCTGTTCGGCGAGGCGCGGCAGCACGCCCTCGCCGAACCAGTACGCCTCCTCCAGGTGCGGGTACCCGGAGAGCACGAACTCGTCGATGCCCAGGGCGTGGTACTCCTTGATCCGCTCGGCGACCTCGTCGTGGCTGCCGACCAGGGCGGTACCGGCGCCACCGCGGACCAGCCCGATGCCCGCCCAGAGGTTGGGGTGGATCTCCAAGCCGTCCCGGTTGCCGCCGCCGTGCAAGGCGAGCATCCGCTGCTGCCCCTCGGACTCGCTCCGCGCGAGCCCGGCCTGCACGGACTTCACGGTCTCGGGGTCGAAGCCGGCGAGGAGCCGGTCCGCCTCCGCCCAGGCTTCCTCGGAGGTGTCGCGGGTGATGACGTGCAGCCGGATCCCGAAGCGCAGCGTGCGGCCCTGCTTGGCCGCGAGCCCCCGGATCCAGGCGATCTTCTCGGCGACCTGCGCGGGCGGCTCGCCCCAAGTGAGGTACACGTCCACGTACTTGGCGGCCACCTCGCCGGCGATCGGCGAGGATCCACCGAAGTACACCTCAGGCACCGGGTCGGGCACGCGGGCCAGCTTGGCGTCCTCGACCTGAAGGTGCTCGCCCTTCAGGTCGACGGTCTTGCCGTCCCACAACTGCCGCACGATCTCCAGGAATTCGCCGGTACGGCGGTAACGGTCGTCCTTGTCGAGGAAGTCGCCGTAGGCACGCTGCTCGTGGCTCTCGCCGCCGGTGACGACGTTGAGCAGCAGCCGTCCGCCGCTCTGCCGCTGGAAGGTGGACGCCATCTGCGCGGCGAGCGTCGGCGAGACGAAGCCGGGCCGGAAGGCGACCAGGAACTTCAGGCGTTCGGTGTTCTGGCTGACCATCGCGGTGGTCAGCCACGCGTCCTCGCACCAGGCACCGGTCGGGGTGAGCGCACCGACGAAGCCCAGGTCCTCGGCGGCACGGGCGATCTGGCTCAGATAGGCGACCGTCGGCGGCCGGTCCCGGCCGGAGACGGTGGCCGGGGTGCCGTGGCCGCCGCCGACGACATGCCGGCTGTCTCCGTTGGTGGGCAGGAACCAGTGGAAGGTGAGGGACACGGGGTCTCCGTTCGGTGGGGTCGGGCCAGGGCTCTTGTGCAGGCCCTAGAGGAGGCCGTGGCGGGGTGGCCGCGTGCCGTTGAGCACGTACCGGCCGATGTGCTGGATCTTCCAGCGGGTCGGGTCGTGCAGGGTGTGGGTGCGGGCGTCGCGCCAATGGCGGTGCAGGTTCAGGGAGTTGAGCGCGGAGCGGGTGCCCGCCACTTCGAAGAGGGCGCCGGCGACCTCGACCGCCGCCTGGGCAGCCTGGACCTTGGCCGCGGCGACCGCGATGGACGCCTCGGCCGCGGTGTCGTCGGTCAGGTCGGCGCGCGCCGCGTCGACCGCGCGGGCGGCCTCACGCAGCAGCGCCTCCGCCGACCGCACCTGGAGGGCGAGTTCACCGAAGCGCTGGATCAGCAACGGATCCTCGGCGGCCGTCTCCAGGCCGCTCTCGAACCACGGCCTGCTCTTCGTGCGGACGAACTCCGCCGCCTCGGCCAGCGCTCCCCCGGCGATGCCCGCATCGATGGCGGCGTGCAGCAACTGTGCGACGGCTCCGTGGAGTTGGGGTCCCTCGAAGGTGAGGTGGTGGGGCAGGACCCGGTCGGCGGGCACCGGGACGTCTTCCAGCTGGACGGTACCGCTGGCGGTCGTGCGCTGACCCATGCCGTCCCAGTCGTCGACGACCGTGACACCGGGGGCGTCCCGGGGCACGTACGCCACATGCAGCTTGTCGTCCTCCGCGCGGGCCAGCACCGGGATCCAGTCGGCGAAGAGGGCGCCGGTCGAGTAGTGCTTGACGCCGGTCAGGACGTACGAGCCGTCCGGCTGCGGGACGAGCCGGGCCCTGATGTCCTGGACGTGCTTGGTGCCGGCCTCCGACTGCGCGTTGCCGAAGCGGCGCCCCGCAAGCAGTTCCGCGAAGAAGAACTTCTGCTGCTGCGGGGTGCCCTGACGGCGGATCACGTTGACGTACGCGAAGTGGCTCTGCGGGATCTGGGCGAGGCTGCCGTCGGCCGCGCCGAGCAGGCGGAAGATCTCCGCGAGGGTGAGGGCGGTGACGTCCGCCCCGCCGTGCTCGGCGGGGACGGTGACGGCGAGCAGTCCGGACGCGGAGAGCTGGTCCAACTCCGCACGGGGCAGCCTGCGTTCGGTGTCCCGTGCGGAGGCTCCGGCGCGGAACTCCACGGCGAGGGCGGCCGCCACGGCGAGGGCCTCCGCGTCGTCGGCGATGACATGGGCGGCGGACATGGCGCTCAGCTCGCCGCCGCGAGGAGCGGGGTGCGACCCAGCGCGGTCGAGAACTGGTCGACCACCTGGGTGAGGGCCTCGGTTGCGGTGGGCGCGACGGTCAGGGCGCCGTCCTCGCGCACGGTGATGTCCCTGTCGAGGGTGAACCAGCCCTGCACGATGTGGGCCGCACCCATGGAGCTGAGCACCGGACGCAGGGCGTAGTCGATGGCCAGGACGTGCGCCGTGGAGCCGCCGGTGGCGAGCGGCAGCACGGTCTTGCCGGCCAGCGCGTACTGCGGGAGCAGGTCCAGGAGCGCCTTGAGGACACCGGAGTAGGACGCCTTGTAGACGGGGGTGCCGACGACGACTCCGTCGGCGCGCTCGAAGAGTTCGGTGGCCTCGACGATGGCGGGGTGCCGGAAGTCCGCGCCGAGCAGGGCCTCGGCGGGGATGGTGCGTACGTCGAGCGGTATCACCTCGTGGCCCTGGGCGATCAGGCGCTGGTCGAGGTGGCGCAGGAGGCGGTTGGTGCGGGAGGAGGCGGAAGGGCTGCCGGAGACGGACAGGACGGTGGCCATGGGTCCTCTTTCGGGGCGGCGGGGCGGTCGCGAACGGCGGGCGCCTCGGAGGGAAGCGGTCGGGAGGTGGGCCGTCAGGAGCGGGCGGAGGCGAACTCGTGCTCCGTGTCCGGGAGTTGTGCCTCCAGTTCCCGTACGAGCGGCAGCACACGCTTGCCGAAGTACTCGACCTCCTCGTGGTAGTGGAGGAAGCCGAGGAGGAGCAGGTCGACGCCGAGCTTCTTGTAGGCGACGATCCGTTCGGCGATCTGCTCGGGGGTGCCGATCAGCCCCGTACGGAAGCCGTCGTTGTACTGGATCAGGTCCTCGAAGGTGGAGTCCTGCCACATGCCCTTCTTGTCGGCCGTGGACTGTCCCGCCTGCTTGACCGCCGCGCCGAAGCCCTCGACGGCGTCGGTGTCGGCCTTGGCGATGATCTCGCGGAGCGTGTCGCGGGCCTCGGCCTCGGTGTCGCGGGCGATGAGGAAGCCGTTGAGGCCGAACTTCGGTGTCGTGCGCCCGACTTGGGCCGCGGACGCGCGGACGTCGGCGATCTGCTCGGTCACCCCGTCGAAGTCCTTGCCGTTGGAGAAGTACCAGTCGGAGACCCGGCCGGCCATCGCGCGGGCGGCGGTGGAGTTGCCGCCCTGGAAGATCTCGGGGTGCGGGCGTTCGGCGGTGTTGAGGGGCTTGGGCTTGAGGGAGAAGTCGCGCAACCGGTAGAAGTCACCGGCGAGTTCGGTGTGGTCCTCGGTCCAGATCCGGCGCAGGGCGGTGATGAACTCCTCGGCGCGGCGGTAGCGCTCGTCGTGCTCCAGCCAGGGCTCGCCGAGGGCGGTGAACTCGCCCTTGAACCAGCCGGAGACGACGTTGACGGCGAAGCGGCCGTTGGACAAGTGGTCGGCGGTGGCGCCGAGTTTGGCGAGGACGCCCGGGTGCCACAGGCCGGGATGGACGGCGGCGATGACCTTCAGGCGCTGGGTGGCGAGCAGCAGGGCGAGGCTGAAGCTGGTCGACTCGTGCTGGAACTCGGCGCCGTAGCTGGCCATGTAGCGGACCTGGCTGAGCGCGTACTCGAAGCCGTTGTTCTCGGCGAGGACGGCGAGTTCGCGGTTGTACTCGTATCCCCAGTCGGTGCGCTGTTCGATCTTGCTGGTGACCAGTCCCCCGCTGACGTTGGGGACCCAGTAGGCGAATTTCAGGGGCGCGGCGGGCATGCGGAACTCCTGTTGCGGAATGTTTTCGGGCGCGCCGAATTCGGCCGGAGCGAACTCCGGGAATATCAGGCGGGAGCGAAAGAAGAGCGGCGGATCACAGGACGGAGGTGACGGGGATCAGGCCGCGGTACAACAGGAGGCGCTGGAGACGCGCGCGAGGTCGACATGGCGTCGCCGCGTGAGGTCCAGTCGCATCATCATGCCGTCGATCGTGGCAGCCGTCCGCGACGGGCGTCAAGGAAAACCCGACCGGTCTCGTATCGCGGACCATTGATTTTCACGAAGGTGTGACAGGGAAACCCTTGAACGGGCCGGTGAATCGACCGCATTCTGCGGGCATGCGGACCGAACAACTCGAATACATAGCGGCCGTGACCCGGCTCGGTTCATTGCGCCGGGCCGCGGAGGAACTGCGCCTCTCTCAGCCCGCGTTGAGCGAGACCGTACGGAATCTCGAACGCGAGCTGGGTGTCGACCTTCTGGAGCGGAAACGCTCGGGCGCGACGATGAGCGCGGAGGGCCGGGAGCTGCTGCCGAAGATCGTCGACGTGCTGGACGCGGTGGACCGGCTGCGGGTGGCGGCCGGCGAGCAGCACCGGATCAGCCGCATGGTGCGGGTGGGCACGGTCAACGCGGCGACCGTGCCGCTGCTGCTGCCCGTCGTACGCGACTTCCGCGCCTCGCATCCGCTCACCCAGGTCGAGGTGGTCGGCGCGCAGCAGACGGACATCCACCGGGCGCTGTCGGAGGGCGGGTTCGATCTCGGCCTCGTCAATCATCTCGACGGCGACGACATGCCGACCGACTTCGAGTCCACCGAGCTGCTGTCCGGGCTGCCGGTGGTGTGCGTGCGCCCGGACAGCCCGTTGGCGTCCCGGCCGATCGTCACGGTGGAGGAGCTGCTCACCGAGCCGTTGATCGGCATGCGGTCCGGCTATGTGATGCACCGCTATGTCCACCGGCTGCTCGGCGGGCGGGACCCGGCCTTCGCGTACTCGACCGACGGCGCCGAGATGGGCAAGCTCATGGTCGCGGAGGGGCTGGGGGTGACGGTTCTGCCGGACTTCAGCGTGGTCGGCGATCCGCTGGAGCGGCTCAGCGCCATCACGTACCGGCCCATCGCCGGCGCCACGGCCCGGGTCCTGCTGATGCTGCGCCGCCGCCGCGCGGAGTCGGTACCGCAGGCGGCCGGGGATCTGCACGAGGCGTTCGTACGACGGTCGCGGGAGCTGGCCGCGGCCCGCGTCTGACGGGCTCGGGCGCGGACGGAACGGTTCCGGTGACGGTCCCGGGCGCGGACGGAACGGTTCCGGGCGCGATAGGACACGGCCTGCCGGTGACCGGTCGCGGATTCACTCGTTTGTCGGAGCGGAACAGCAACATGTCCGCGCGGTACAGCATCGCGTCCCCTCTCCGAAAGCGTCCCGCCCATGCACCTTCGCTCGCGCCGGCGCCCCTCGACAGGCAGCAGGCCACCGTTCCTGGAGGTCGAGTCCCTCCTCGTCGAGCAGTACGGGGAGCTGGTCCGCCTGGCGCATCTCGTCCTGCCTCCGACACTCGGGCGGCACCGCCGGGTGCTCGTGGCGCACTCCTTGGTGCAACGGGCGCTGCCAGGCGTACGCGCGCTCCCCGGGCACACCGTTCCGCCCCCGCGCGAGGAGAATCGCGGAGGTGACCCCGTGGAGCGCTCGCTGCTCGTCGAGGTGCTGCGCGGCGCGCTGTCGTACGGCCGAGGTCCGCGGCTGTGGCCCGCGCGGTTCACCTACCCGGGAGCGCTGCTGCCCGGGCTCCCGCTGGTGGTGGGCCTGCGCCTGTTCCCGCGGTCGGGCGGTGCGGACGAACTCGCCCTGGCGCAACGGCTGTCCGGCGTCCCGGCGGCGGCGCGCGCCGCGTTCCTGCTGCGCTCGGTGCACGGCCTGAACGACGAGACCGTGCACCAGCTGCTGGCGGACGCCGAGGCGCGGGACCCGGAAGCCGCCCTGCGCACCGCGGCGGCCCTCCAGGAGAGCGTCGGTACCCGGGCCGCCGCACTGCTGACCTCGCTGGAATTCGACGCCTGCGCCCTCCAGGCGAGCCCCACCGACCTGCTGCGCCGCAGGCGCCGGGCCCGGCTGGGACTGGCCGCCCTGGCGCTCGTCGCGGTGACGGGGGTGACCCTGGTGGCGACCACGTCCGGGGGCACGACGTCCGAGGCGGAGGCGCCGGCGTCCGTCGCGGGCAGCGCCTTCGGTCCGGCGGGCCTGGTGCGCGCTCCGGCCGGGGTCTGGGACAACAGCTCACGCATGGACTTCACCGCCTGGCCCGCGCGCGGCTCCCGCGTGCACGACGAGGACCTGCTCGGCCGCGCCCTGTCCGCGTGGACCCGGCCCACATCAGCGACCCAGGTCCACCTCGCCCCCGGCACGACCGCGATCCCACCGACGTCCGAGCCTCAACTGCTGTACGCGGGAGACGTCGACGACCGTGCCGTAGTCCTGCTGTACGACGGTCAACGCCTCGCCCGCTACGACGAGTTGAGCTCCTCCGGAGACCACGCGGAGCTCAGCATCGCCCGCGCCGACGACGCCGACGTCACCACAGCGGCGGCCGTGGCTCTCGCTCCCGGCGAGCAGGACAAGGGCGCCGTCCGCTATCTACTGGCCCCCTGGGTCGCCGAGGCGCAGACCCGTGACCTGCTGCGGCCGGACGTCCTGGCCCGTCCGCTGGCGGTGTCGAAGGAGGGGGTCACCGATCCGGTCCCGACCGTGCCCGACGGCCGTGGCTGCGACGCCCGGCCGGTGCTGCAACTGCGGTCCTCCGACCGCGTCGCCGAGCGTCACGCGTTCCTGCTCGCCGGAGTGGGCGACCTGTCGCCGGTCCACCTCACCTACACCCCGCTGCCCGGACACGGCACTCCGCCCGCCCGGCAACCCCGCGAGGCCACCGGTCCGGCGGCGCTGCTGGCGTGGGCCCATCAGGCGTGCGGGCTGGGCTCGTTGCGCGGCAGCGGCGTCCGGGCTGTCAACGCCTGGGACTTCGCCGAGCAGGAGCTGCCCGACGGTGGCGGTCACGCCGTATGGACCTGTGCGCGTGCGGATTCGTGGCGCGGACCCGGCGATGTGACGGTGACGCTCCGCACCAGCCGGGACGCGCAGGCAGCACCGGCCCGTACGGTCGCCGGGGCCCGGTCCACCGCGGCCTGCAGTCGGTTCGGGCAGCATGTCGTCGCCGCGACCGGCTGGCGGTCACCGCGCGGGCACTGGTTCGTCGTGGCGGCGGGCAGTCGTGCCGTGACCGAACTGTCCGTGACGGGTGCGGTGTCGGCCACGAAGGACGGGCGGACGCTCGCGCTGCCCGCGCCAGGCAAGCCCCGGGTCGAGGTGCGGGCGCGGCTGGCCACGGGCGGGTCGTTGGACGCCGTCGGCGAGCGGTGACCGAGCGGGACGGACTCCGGTCCGTCCCCACGGGCAGTGCGGTCAGTCGTCGTCGCCGACCGGAACCACCACGAGGAACGCGTCCGACTTGAGGTCCATCACGACCGTCGCGGGTATCCCCGCGGCACGGCGCTGGGCCGCGTACTCCTCCGCCGGCCACGACCCCCGCGGACCCCCTGCGGAAAACCGCTCCAACACCTTCGCGCTCATAGCGGAAGACACCTCCGTCGTCGGTTCCTCGAATCGTCACGACCACCGTCGTAGTGTTCGCCTGCCCGCGATGTGTCCGAACATGTCCGCCCAGCGCACGGAGTGCCCCCGCGTCCATCGCCCTCACGAGGGAATCGCGCGTTCGCGGGTAGACGTCCGCCGCCTTTGTCGTCACACCAGACCCGTCCCCCCGCCCTCGCCGACACACCAGACCGTCCGCCGCCCCTCCCCCTCCGGAGTCCGCACCATGAACGTCTCGGTCGTCCTGTTCACCTCCGACCTGCGCCTGCACGACCACCCACCCCTGCGGGCCGCGGGCGAGGACCGTCAGGTGGTACCCCTTTTCGTGCGCGACCGGGGCGTGACCGACGCCGGATTCGCCGCGCCCAACCGGCTGGCGTTCCTCGCCGACTGTCTGCGCGATCTCGACGCCGGCCTGCGTGAGCGCGGCGGACGGCTGGTGCTCCGCTCCGGCGACGTCGTCGACGAGGTGTGCAAGGTGGCCGCCGAGACGGATGCCGACGAGGTGCACATGGCGGCCGACGTCAGCGCGTACGCGCAGCTGCGCGAGGGACGGCTGCGGCGCGCCCTGGAGGCGGTGGGTCGACGGCTGTGCGTGCACGACACGGCGACGACGGTGGTCGCGCCGGGCGCGGTGACACCCGCCTCCTCGGACCACTTCGCGGTGTTCACGCCGTACCTACGCCACTGGTCGGGACAGCAGTCGCGTACTCCCCTGGCCGCCCCGCGCAAGGTACGCGTCCCGGACGGCGTCGGCTCCGAGCCACTGCCCTCCCGCGCCGACCTGTCGGACCTGTCACCGGCGCTCGCCCCCGGCGGCGAGGTGGAGGGACGCAAGCGGGTCGCGGCCTGGCTGCGGACGGGAATCACGACGTACGAGGACGGCCACGACGACCTGGCGGGCGACGTCACCTCCCGCCTCTCGCCGCACCTGCACTTCGGCACGGTTTCCCCCGTGGAACTCGTCCACCGGGCGCGGCGGGTCGGCGGACCGGGAGCGGACGCCTTCGTACGGCAGCTCGCGTGGCGGGACTTCCACCGCCAGGTCCTGGCCGCCCGCCCGGCGGCAGCCCACGCCGACTACCGCACGAAGCGCGACCCGTGGCGTACCGAGCAGTCGGCCCGCGCGGACGTCGAGGCCTGGAAGGAGGGCCGTACGGGCTACCCGGTGGTCGACGCGGCGATGCGCCAACTGCGCCACGAGGGCTGGATGCACAACCGCGGCCGGCTGCTGGCCGGAAGCTTCCTGACCAAGACGCTGTACGTCGACTGGCGCGTGGGCGCCCGTCACTTCCTCGATCTGCTGGTGGACGGCGATGTGGCGAACAACCAGCTCAACTGGCAGTGGATGGCCGGCACCGGCACGGACTCCCGCCCCAACCGGGTCCTCAATCCGGTGACCCAGGCCAAGCGCTACGACCCCGACGGGGCGTACGTCAGGCGCTGGGTGCCCGAACTCGCCGCGCTGGAAGGGTCGTCGGTGCACGAGCCGTGGAAGCTGCGCGGGCTCGACCGTGCCGCGATCGACGACTACCCGGACCCCGTCGTCGACCTCGCGGAGGGCCTCGCCCGCTTCAAGCAGGCCCGCGGTCTCGACTGAGGGAACGGGGCGGTGAAGCCCGTACCGTCGAAAACTACACATAAAGGTGAAATAAGCGCAGAATGGGTGTACGCGGCACTGGTCCGCAGACCGCGTCAGCCGCGGTCAGGCCTGCAAGTCAAAGGAGACGACTCATGGCCAACGTCTCGCACACCAGAGGTGACATCACCAGCCACCCTGATGTTTCCGAAATGCGGGCACGGTACGCCCGCATGCTCGGTGGTCGCGATGTGGCGCTGATGGACGGCCCGGTGTTCCTGCTCGGCCTCTACTGCGCCGTATCCCCCTGGATACTCCACTACACGACGAGCCAGCCCGCCCTCGTGACCCACAACCTGATCGTGGGCATCGCGATCGGCCTGCTGGGGCTCGGGTTCACCGCTGCTCCGGCGCGGATGTACGGCCTGAGCTGGGCCATGTGCGCGCTGGGCGTCTGGATGATCGTCTCGCCGTGGATCGTCGGCGACAGCCCGGACACCGGTGTCGTGCTGAACAACATCATCATCGGCGCGCTGGCCGTGGTCCTGGGCCTGCTGTGCGCCGTCGCGGCGGCGCGGAGCGCGCCGAAGGCGTAGCCCGAAAGGACGGTACGAGAGGGCGGTCGGCCCGCATTCCGCGCGGACCGACCGCCTCCGTGTTCGCGCCCGTCCCGAGTGTCCCTCTCAGTGCCCCGGGACCAGCCACGGCTCCTGCGGGAGCGGGCTGCCGGTCTCCAGGAGGGACTTGAGGTTGGACAGCACCGCGGGCCAGCCGAGCGACACGTCGGCGAGGTCGCCCTCATCGTTCAGGTCCTCGTGGGTGACGGTGAGCCGGACGATGTCCTCGTGCGGCTGGATGTCGAAGGTCACGCGCGAGAACGTCTCCTCCCGCCCTTCGTTCTCCGGCGCACCCCAGGTGGTGACGAGACGGGTCGGCCGCTCGCTCTCGACGACGGAGCCGATCACGTCGGCGATGCCGGAGCCGTCGAGGCGTACGTGTTCCCAGCGGGAGCCCGGGCGCCAGTCGGCGGAGACGTTGCTGTGACCCCAGTAGGTGGCGGTCAGGTCCGCGTCGGTGAGCGCGTCCCAGACCTTCTCGGGCGTGCTGCGGATGTAGGTGACGTAGACGAATGTGGGCTTGTCGGTCATGGCTTCCTCGGCTCGTCGTTTCACTGCGCTCAGCACGCTCAGGCGCGGGCGCTCGAACTTGTCGATCCACCGCTCCTGGATCTCGTGGAGCGGGACCGGATTGAGGTAGTGCAGCTTCTCCCGACCCCGCCGCACCACGCTGACCAGGTTGGCGGCCTCCAGGACGGCCAGGTGCTGGGTGACCGACTGACGTGCCATGTCGATGTGCTCGCAGAGCTCACCCAGCGTCTGACCGTTCTGCTCGTGCAGCCGGTCGAGCAGCCGCCGACGCGTCTCGTCGGCCAGCGCCTTGAAGACCTTGTCCATCCCTGAGTCATTCTCCGATCGCACACTCAACGTTATGCAGGCAATCACCTGCATGTCAATGCGGAGAGATGTCTACGCAGGTCAGCGCGCGTCACTCCACGAACACCGCGAGCTCTCGCCGATGCGCGACCACCCACTCATAGGCACCCCGCACCTCCGCCACGACCCCTTCCGCCCGCAGCCCCACCATCGCCGGCTCGCCGCGATCCGCCCCCGCCTCGATCCCCCGCCAACACCGGTCCTGCCACCACAGAATCGTGTCGAGCAGCCGGTCCCGCCCGGTGAGCCCGTACGCGTCGCAGATCAGCCCGATCCGGCGCGCCGCCCCGGGCACGTCCGCCACGCCCGGGCCGAGGTCCAGGTACTGCCAGCAGAGGTGGGCGACGTCGTGGATGCGTTCGCCGGGGGCCGCGAGGTCCCAGTCGATGAAGGCGAGGGGCCGCCATCGGTCGCCGTCGACGGAGTAGACAGTGTTCTTGGGCGCGAGGTCGTTGTGGCATACGACCTCGCCGCCCGCCGCCGACTCCGTACCGGCCGTCAGGTCGTGGAACTCCCGTACCAGGCAGGCGACTTCGGTCAGTCCGGCATCGGTGCGGACGGCGTCCCGCTCGTGCCGGGTGACGGCCGCCCGACCCTCGATGTGGTCGAGGATCTCGCGGCCCTGATCGTCCGTGCCGAGGTAGCGGGGCGCGCCCTGCCAGCCGTGCCGCTCGAACAGGGCGAGTACGTCATGGACGTAGGCGGATCTGTCGGAGGGTGTACGGCGCACAGCGGCCCCGAGCCTGACAACTCGGTTCACAGCGCCACCGCTGAGCACCGTCTCTCCCCCGGCTGTCTCCCCCTCCGTGCGGAACGAGATCCACAGGTCCGGCGGCAGCTCCGGCCGGTCCGGCACCGGCCTGGCCTCCTCGCGCCAGGCGTCGCCCGCGACCTCCGTGGCGACGCGGCGCCAGAAGCTCACCGCGGGCGGGTTGTCGTGCTGGAAGGCGATCTCCCAGGCGCCCGGATGCCGGGCCACGATCTCCAGGACGGCCTGCAGTCCGATGCCCGAGCGCCGCGCACCGCGCACCACGAAGAAGCTGTTCAGTACGCGTGTCGCACTGTCCAGGCCGCGGACGAACGCGAAGCCGACGGGGCGGTCGTCGTGCAGAAAAAGGTAGGGCGCCCAACTCGGTTCGGTGAGGGCCGAGTCGATGCGTTCGGCGCGGAAGGTGCCGTCGGGGTTGGGCAGGACCCCGCGCATTCCGGAGAGGTCGTGCCGGAACATCAGCCAGAGGCGTTCGATGACGGCACGGTCGTCGAGGGTGGCGGGGCGCACGGATACGGCGGGCATGGAACTCCCTTGCGGAAAAGGGGCGTCGGTCGCCGAGGTGGCGGGTGGGCACGCAGAAAGCCTCCCCGGCGGACGGTGCCGGGGAGGCTTTCTGAGGTGGCAGGGATTTTAGCGTGCCGACCGTGCAGGCAGGGGCCGACAGGTGGCGACGGGTGCCGTCAGGTACCCGCGGGCTCCGCGTCCGGGGTCGCCTCGGTGACGTACTCCTCGGTGATCTCCTTCGGGCCGAACGGCCAGACCTTCTCGTACCGCGCCCAGAGGAAGAACGCGGCGCAGCCGAGGGCGAGCCAGGCCAGGGACCATTCGATGGGGTGGCGGCCCGGGGAGTTGCGGTCGGCGTAGCCGTAGATCACGCACCAGCCGATGAACGCGATGATGCTCGGCACAGGGTAGAGCCACATGCGGTAGGGGCGGCGCAGGGTCGGTTGTCGTCGGCGGAGCACCGTGAGCGCGATGATCTGTGCCAGCGCCTGGACGATCACCATGACCGTGGTGAGGAGTTGGATCAGGGTCGCGAGGTCGGTGTGGCGGCCGATCAGGAAGCCGATCGCGGTGATCACGCCCATGGTGGCCAGGCCCAGCATCGGGAAGCGGTGCTTGGGGTGCAGCTTGGCATAGGGGCGGAAGAAGACCCGGTCGCGGGCCGCGTCGTAGGGCACGCGTGAGCCGCCCAGTAGGCCGGTGAAGACGGAGGCGAACGCCGTGATCAGGATCAGTACCGTCACCGTGTCGGCGGCGCCCTTGCCCCAGGTCTCCTCCAAGACCGCCGAGGCGACGGACGTGGACGCGATGTCGTCCGGATTCGTCATGCGGTGCCAGTCGATGACGCCCAGGGTGCCGATCTGCAGGAGCAGGTAGATCGCCATGATGCCGACGATCGAGAAGAGGATGGACCGGGGCAGGTTGCGGCCTGGGTCCTTGATCTCGGCGCCCATGTAGGCGGTCGTGTTGTAGCCCAGGTAGTCGTAGATGCCGATGGTCAGACCCGCGGCGAAGCCCAGCCAGAAGTGGTCGCTCATCAGGTCGAAGGCGTGCGCCGGGTAGGTGAAGGCGAGGTGCGGGCTGAAGTCCGAGGCCGCCGCGACGATGACGAGCAGCACCGACGTGATCATCACCGCCCACATCACGGCGGTGATGCGCGCGATGTGCTCGATGCCGCGCCAGAGCAGGATCACGACGAGGGCGATGATGCCGAGGCCGACCAGGTCGCCACCGGTCTGCCCCAGGTCCGGTGCCAGATAGCCCAGGTACTGGACGAAGCCGACCACGCCCGTGGACATGATCAGCGGGATGAAGAGCATCGCCGTCCACACGAACAGGAACGGCATCAGCCGGCCCGTGCGGTACTGGAAGGCCTGGCGGAGATAGACGTAACTGCCGCCCGAGCCCGGCATCGAGGAGCCGAGCTCGGCCCAGACGAGGCCGTCGGCGAGCGCGAGGACGGCACCGGCGACGAAGCCGATCACCGCCTGCGGGCCGCCGAACGCGGCCACCATCAGCGGGATCGTCACGAACGGCCCGATGCCGCACATCTGGCTCATGTTGATGGCGGTCGCCTGGAACAGGCCGACGCGCCGGACGAAGCCACCCGAAGGTGGCGGGCTACCGGACATGGGGACTCCTGGAGATGGGCGCGGGCCGCCCGGCAGGGCTGACTGGGCGATAAAGTTAAGGAGCCTTACTTGATGCGTCAAGAGGTAGCCCTCTATGCGTGAGAATGGTGCGATGCCCGCCAGTGACGTCGTAGAGCAGCAGGGACAGCCGTGGAACCGGCAGCGCCTGCGCAGCACCAACGAGCGGCTGCTCCTCGACCGGCTGCGCTCGGCGGGTGCGGCCTCCCGCGCCCAACTCGCCCGCGACACGGGCCTGTCCAAGCCGACCGTCTCCAGCGCGCTGGCCTCGCTGGCGGCGGCGGGCCTGGTGCACGAGGTCGGCACGCACGCGCCCGAGCGCGGTCGTACGGCCGTGCTGTACGCCCCCGACCCGGCCGCCGGGTACGCGCTCGGGGTCGACGTCGGCCGCAGCTGGCTGCGGGTGGCCGTGGCCGACCTGGACGGCGCTGTCGTCGCCCGCGCCGACGTCCGCAACCGCGCCCGCGGCTCCGCCGCCATGGCCGACCTGGTGGTCGGCGCCGCCCGCCAGGTCGTCGAGAGTTCCGGCGTGGACCCGGCCGAGGTGGTGCACGGGGTGGTGGGCACGCCGGGCGTGTACGACGAGAAGCGGCGGCGGGTGCGGTACGCGATGCATCTGCCGGGGTGGGGCCGCGCCGGTCTGATCGACCGGATGGGCGAGGAGCTGGGCATCCCGCTGGAGGTGCACAACGACGCCAACCTGGCCGCGCTCGGCGAGTACACCTACGGCGTCGGCGCGGGCAGCCGGCTGTTCGCGTACATCCTGATCGGCACCGGTCTCGGGATGGGCGTGGTGGCCGACGGCAGGCTGTTCACCGGCGCGCACGGGCTGGCCGGTGAGATCGGGTTCCTGCCGTGGCCTGGTCAGCAGAAGCCCGAGACGCTGGAGGACGCGGTGTCGGGGGTGGCCGTCGTCGAGGCGGCACGCACCTTCGGGATGAGCGGGCAGCTGACGGCCAAGGCCGTGTTCGACGCGGCCCGGCACGGAAACCCGGCCGCGGTGAAGGCGGTTCAGCTGGAGGGCGAGCGGATCGCGCACACGGTCGCGGCGGCGGCCGCGGTGCTCGACCCGGACCTGGTGGTACTGGGCGGCGGGGTGGGCCACAGCGTCGACCTGCTGCTGCGTCCGGTGCGGGAGCGGCTGCGGGCGCTCACCCCGCTGCGGCCCAAGGTGGTACCCAGCCGGCTGGGCGAGGACGCGGTCCTGCTGGGCGCGGTGGCGACGGCGTTGGGGACCGCGCGGGACGTGGTCTTCGAGCGCCGGTCGGCCGCGTCCTGACCAACTCTCCGGAGGGTTCCGGTGATTGACAGGGCCCATGTGCCGCCCTACCTTGAGCCGCGTTAGTAAAGTTTCCTAACTTGATGTCCACCCTGCTGCTGACGACCCTCGAACTGCTGACGGCCCTGAACCCGATGAGGCCCCGCTCCCCGCCGAGGCCTCGATGACGGCTTGGAGACCCCCGTGTTCCGTCGCCCCACCGCCGGACGCCGCCCGCTCGCCACGACCGCGCTCACCCTCGCCCTGCTCGGCACCCTCACGACGAGTGCGTGGACCGAGCCGCACGAGAGCGCCCCGCACGTCCGCACCACCCACGTCTCCGCCAGAGCCGGCAGCGCCACCCCGCTCTCCGGCTACGCGATCCAGTCGACGGCGAAGGTGAGCGACCCGGCGGCCGCGGTCTCCTCCCCCGGCTACCCCACGAGCGGCTGGCACTCGGCAGGCCCGCGCTCCACCGTCCTCGCCGCCCTGCTGGCAGACGGCCTGTACGCCGACCCGTTCTACTCGACCAACCAGCAGAAGATCCCGAAGGCCGACTTCCAGGTCCCCTGGTGGTACCGCTCCGACTTCATGGTCGCCGACACCTCCGAGCGCACCTACCTGGACTTCAGCGGGGTGATCTCGGCGGCCGACGTGTACGTCAACGGCAAGCAGGTCGCCACGGCGAAGGACGTCACCGGGGCCTACACCCACCACGAGCTGGACGTGACCTCGCTGATCCGCTCCGGCACCAACACGGTCGCCTTCCGCATCCAGCCCAACGACCCGAACAAGAACCTCACCATGGGCTGGATCGACTGGCTCCAGCCGCCGCCCGACGAGAACATGGGCATCGTCCGCGATGTCGTCGTGCGCCGCGGCGGACCGGTCGCCCTGCGCGACGCACACGTGGTGACCACTCTGGCGGTCCCGTCGCTCGCCACCGCCGACCTGACGGTCAAGGCGCAGGCCCGCAACGACTCGGACGCGCCCGTCACGGCCAAGGTCGCGGGCAGCATCGGCACCGCCTCCTTCGAGAAGACGGTGTCGCTGGCCGCGCACGAGACGAAGACCGTCAGCTTCACGCCCTCCGAGACCCCCGGCCTCCACCTGACCTCCCCGAAGGTGTGGTGGCCCGCGGGCATGGGCGACCAGCCGCTCTACGACCTCGCCCTCACCGCCTCCGTGGCCGGCAGCGCCTCCGACAGCGCGCACCAGACCTTCGGCATCCGTGACGTGCAGGCCCCCCTGAACTCCGACGGCGCCCGCCAGTACCGCATCAACGGCCGCAAGCTGCTGATCAAGGGCGGCGGTTGGTCGCCGGACGAGTTCCTGCGCTGGGACCGGACCTACGTCGAGGACCGCCTCAAGTACGCCCTCGACCTGGGCCTCAACACCATCCGCCTCGAAGGGCACATCGAACCGGACGAGTTCTTCGACTTGGCGGACCGCTACGGCATCCTCACGCTCCCCGGCTGGGAGTGCTGCGACAAGTGGGAGGGGCAGGTCAACGGCGACGAGCGGGGCGAGAAGTGGACCGCCGCCGACTACCCGGTCGCGGGGGCGTCGATGGCCGCCGAGGCCGCCCGGCTGCGCGACCACCCGAGCGTGATCTCGTTCCTCATCGGCAGCGACTTCGCGCCTGACGCGACCATCGAGAAGACCTACCTCGACGCGCTCAAGGCCGCCGACTGGAAGACTCCGATCGTCGCCGCGGCCTCCGCCAAGTCCTCGCCGGTGAGCGGCAGTTCGGGCATGAAGATGACCGGCCCCTATGACTGGATCCCGCCGAACTACTGGTACGCCAAGCGCGAGGGCGGCGCCACCGGCTTCAACTCCGAGACCAGCGCGGGCCCCGACATCCCCACCCTCGACACCCTGCGCCGCATGATGACCCCGGCCGAGCTCGACACCCTCTGGAAGAACCCGGACGCCAAGCAGTACCACCGCTCACCGTCCTCGACCTTCGCCACCCTCAAGCTCTACGACAACGCCCTCACCGGCCGCTACGGCGCCCCGACGGGCCTGGCCGACTACGTCCGCAAGGCCCAGCTCGCCCAGTACGAGAACGTCCGCGCCCAGTTCGAGGCGTACGGCCGCAACGCCACCGACGCCTCCAAGCCCGCGACCGGTGTCGTGTACTGGATGTTCAACAGCGGCTGGACCTCCCTGCACTGGCAGCTGATGGACCGTTACCTCGACCAGGGCGGCGCCTACTTCGGCGCGAAGAAGGCGGGCGAGCCGCTGCACATCCAGTACTCCTACGACGACCGCACGGTCACCGTGGTGAACAACCGGCACGCGTCGGTGGGCCAACTCACCGCGCGAGCAACGCTGTTCAACACCGACGGCACCCAGAAGTACGACAAGAGCGTGACCGGAGTGACGGTCGCCGGCGACGGCGCGCACAGCACCCCGCTCACCCTGCCCGCGTCGGTGAGCGGACTGTCGACGACGTATCTGGTGCGCCTGACGCTGACCGACGCGTCCGGCAAGGAGGTGAGCCGGAACGTGTACTGGCTCTCCACCAAGCCCGACACGCTCGACTGGGACAACACCGACTGGTACTACACGCCGACGACGAGCTACGCCGATCTCAAGGGGCTGAACTCGATGGCTCAGGCTCCGGTGTCGGCCCAAGGAGCCACGGTGTCAGCCGACGGCACGTCGACCACGACCGTCACGATCCGCAACACGGGCACGGGGAAGACGCCTTCACTGCTCACGGACGTCCATCTGGTCGACGCCCAGGGCAATCCCGTGCTGCCGGTGCGGTGGTCCGACAACGAAGTGAGCCTGTGGCCGGGCGAGTCGACGACGCTGACCGCCACCTACCGGACGGCCGATCTGCACGGGTCGGCGCCGAACGTGCGGGTCTCCGGCTGGAACACGGCGGACCGGACGGTCCCGGCGCGCTGAACCGGTGGGGTCCGGCCGCCGCCGGGCCCCACCGGTCGTCGTCAGCTGACGTTGAGCGCGGTGTCGTCGATGACGAAAGACGTCTGGAGGGTGGAGCCCTCGACGCCGCTGAACTTGATGGTGGCGGTGGTGCCGGCCAGGGAGGAGACGTCGAAGCTCTTCAGGACGTATCCGGAGGCCGCGTTGAGGTTGGAGTACGTGGCCAAGGTGGTGGATCCGGCGGTGACCGTCAGTTTGTCGTAGGCGGTGCTGGTCGTGGTCTCCGCGGTGTCCACGTGCAGATAGAAGCTGAGGGTGGCCGAGCACCCGGACGGGATCGTCACCGACTGGGACAGGGTGTCGGTGTGGGCCGATCCGTAGCCGTCGAGCCAGGCCTTGTAGGAGCCGGTGCGGGCGGCCTCTCCGCTGTCGTTGGTGATGACACCGCTGCTTGCGGTCCAGGTGGTGGCCCCGGACTCGAAGCCCTGGTTGCCGAGGAGTTGGGCCGCGGTGCAGGTGCCGTCGCCGCCACCGTCGTCGCCGCCACCGTCGTCGCCGCCACCGCTGTCGCCCTCACCGGCGAGCCAGGCGGTCGCGTTGAGGGCGAGCGGCGCGTTGGTGGCGCCGCTGTCGTTCCAGCCGTCGTAGAGGGTGTTGCCGGACTGGCCGGTGCCGTCGTCGACCGGTGAGGTGTCGCCCCAGAAGGCGACGCGGCCGCTGCCGAAGGTGCTGGTCGCGAAGAAGGCGCCGGTGTTGCCGGAGTAACCGGAGCGGTAGAGCAGGCCCTTGACCGAGGAGTTGTCGGCAGGCTTGAGCGTGGCGGTGGTGCCGTCGGCGATGAGGCTCTTGGTGACGGTGCCGAAGGAGCCGTGCAGTACCGGGTCGGTGCTGTCGCTGATGGCGGCCGGGTAGCCGGAGCTGATGTCGAGGGTGTCGACGGAGAAGCCGAACGGGTCGGTCGAATCGACACTGTTGTTGGTCATCAGGTCGTTGAAGATCTCGACGGCGTCCTCGCCGTCGTTGTTGCGGTCGGCGCCCGTGTGGTCGGAGATCATGAACAGGCCACCGCCCGCCTTCACGAAGTTCATGATCGCCGTCTTCTCGGCGGTGGTGAACAGCGTGTTGGGCTCGGGCAGGACCAGCGTGTCGAAGTTCGACAGGTCGGTCGTGGACGAACCGCCGTACGTCAGCGCGCTGGTGGCGGTCTTGAGACTGTAGCTGCCCGTCTTCTGCAGGGCGACGCCCCACGAGGACAGGGCGCCGGTCCAGTCCGTCTCGGCGGACGGGGTGGAGTCCTGGGAGAGCGGGTCGGGCTTGCTGGTGGAGATGATCCAGTCGGCGTTGCCGGCCTCTTCGGCGTGGCCGTCGTCGAACAGGATCCGGTGCGTGGTCGCCGCGTGAGCGGGGGCGGCGGTGACGGTCGCCTGGATCGCGGCGCCCGTGGTGAGCAGACCGAGCGTCGCGAGAGCGGCGGTGAGTCTATGGCGTGACCTGGGGAGTCCGAGCATCCTGCTTACCTCCGTGCGGAGTTGGGGGCTATGGGGGGAGAGCGATGCGGGACCGTGACTACGCGCGTAGAAACAGCACATCTGCGCGCGTAGAGCCGTGACCGGACGCCACCTGCGCGACCGGCCGGTTGAACCGTACATGGCAGGAGTGGGGGTGAACAGGCGTCATCCGGCACACCCGGCCCGACGTTGACCGGACGTTGACCGGTGGTTGAAAAACGGAACGGACTGTCCCTGCCCGATGCGGGCATTCGGTTAATGCAGAGGTACTTGACGAAGAGGGGCGGAGATGGAGATTTCGGGCATCATCAGTGCCATCGTGATCGGCATCGTCATCGGTGTACTGGGGCGGCTGGTGGTACCGGGCCGGCAGCGCATCGGCATCCTGCTGACGATCGTCGTCGGCATCGTGGCCGCGCTGATCGGTGCGGCGCTCGCCTCGGCGTTCGGCGTGGCCGACACCAAGGGCGTGGACTGGATCGAGTGGCTCATCCAGATCGGCCTTGCCGCGGTCGGCATCGCCGCGCTGGACCGGACCAGGGTGCGCCGCTGACCCACACGGCCGGTAGCGACCGGCCACCGACCCGCATGACCTGTACGAACACGGGCGGGGCGTTCCGACGAACGCCCCGCCTGATGCGTACGCGCTCTCACCGCGCGGCGGCGAGGGCGGCGAGCCCGTCGCGGGCGCCCGGGTACACCGGCGTCCAGCCCAGCTCCCGCTCCGCCTTGGCCGTGGACACCCGCATGCTCGCCCCGAACATCTCGTGCGCGTACGACATCGGCGCGGTCAGCCACAACGGCACGGTCATCGGCTTCGGCAGGCCGAACTCCTCGGCCACGCACACCAGATGGGCCCGGAACCCGAGCGGGGTGCGGTCCGCGATGTTGTACGCCTGCCCCGCGCGCCCGCGTTCCACGGCGGCGACCACCGCCCGTGCGGCGTCGGTGAGTTCGACCCACGGCAGGACACGGCCACGGTCGGCGGGAGCGGGCAACTGCCGCTTGCGCAGCATCGGCAGGAGCGCGTCGGTGCCGCCGGGCCCGTAGAACAGCCCGAAGCGCAGCGCCACTCCGGCCAACCTCGTGGTCCCGAAGGTGAGTTGCTCCTTGATGCGCATGCCCTTGAGGTGCTTCTCCAGCTCCGGCGAGGTGCCGAGCGGGGCGAACGGGTCGTCGTCCTCGGTGAGCACCCGGTCGCCGAAGTCCCCGTAGCCGTAGCCGAGGGCGATGGACTCGGAGACGAAGCGGGTGGCACCGACGGCTCGCGCGGCCTCGACGAGATGCGCGGTGCCCTCGACGCGCAGGGCATCGGTGGCGTACATGTCGCGGTGGCGCATGGGTGCCTTGCGCAGGGCGGTCGCGGCGTGGATCACGGTGTCGAAGTGCTGCCCGTCGACGGCCCGCAGCAGTCCGTCCCGGTCCATGAGGTCGGCCCGGACGCCGTTCACCCGCCCCCGGCCGAGGCCGGTGACCTTGTGACCGGCTTCGGTGAGGGCTTTGGTGATGTGTCCGCCGACGACGCCACTGGCGCCGGCGAGGAGGATGTTCTGGTTCTGCGGCGTCCTCTGGTCAGTCGTCTTCTTCTGTTCGGTCGTCATGACCGTACGACGGACCGAGCGACCGCGGATGTGACATCGCTACGGCGTGTACACGTACGGCGTCGTCGTGGTCAGCGGCTCGAAGCCGAGGCGCTCCAGGATCGGGCGGCTCTGGTGGGAGGCGTCGACCTGGAGGTAGCGGTAGCCGCGCTCCACGGCGGAGCGGGCGCGGTGGGCGACCAGGGCGCGGTAGACACCGCGTCCGCGCCAGGCCTCGATAGTGCCGCCGCCCCACAGACCGGCGAACCGGGTGCCGGGCACCAGCTCCATGCGCGCCGCGCTGACCGGCTCGTCCCCGGCGAGGGCCACGACGGCGGTCACCGTGTCCGGCTCGGAGGTGAGCCGCGCGAGCAGTTGGTGGCGCATGCGGGTGCCGTCGGTGCCGAAGGCCTTCTCGTGCACGTCCCCGACGAGTTCGACGCCCGCCGCGTCGGTGACCGGAAGCAGCCGGATGCCCTCCGGCAGTTCGGCGTCGAGGTCGATGTCGTTGACCTCGGCGATCATCAGGGTCTCCTCGGGCTCGGCCGTGAACCCGGCGGCGGCCAGCCGCTGCCCCAGGTCCACCGGCAGGTCGTGCCCGTACAGCTTCCACTCGAACTCGTGCCCGAGCCCGGAGAAGTACGCGACCTGCTCGGCGATCGCCTCGTCCGCGGTGCTCTCGTCCAGGTCGGACCAGACCACGCCGTTCCACCCGCGCGCCGAGGCGACCTGCCGTACCACCCGGCCGACCCGCTCGACCCGCGCGTCGGGCCCGTCCGGCTGGGCGCCTTCGCGCATATTGCGGTCGAAGAGGGCGAGTACACCTACATGATCCATGGGCTCACTCCAACACCCGACGGCCGAAGGGGCAACAGTTTTACGAAGATTGCACAGATACGGAGTTCTGGTCCGGGTCCGGTACGGAGTTCTGGTCCCGGTCCGGCCGCACCGCCGCGAGGTAGGCCCGCAGCCGGTCCCGGTTGCGGGCCAGGCAGTCGATGCGGGCCTGGATGCGGTCGACGTGGTCCTGGAGCAGGGCCGCGGTCTCGGGGGTCAGCCGGTCCGCGGGCAGCAGGATCTCGTCCGGCCCCGACAGATACGGCAGGATCGCCCGGATCATCTCCGTGGTCAGACCGGAGTCCAGCAGCCCGCGGATCTGCTGGACGTCCCGGACGGCGGGCTCGCCGTAGTCGCGGTAGCCGTTCTCGGTGCGGTCCGGGCTGAGCAGGTCCTGCTCCTCGTAATAGCGCAGGAGCCGCGTGGGGACGCCGGTACGGCGGGACAGTTCGCCGATCTTCACGACCGCTCCCCCATCACAGATCGCCGTTCCTCATGGCCGCCTCCGGGAAGTCGTCCTTGCCTTCACACTGATGTGAGGGTTCGACCATGGTCCCATGTCCACCGCATCCACGGCCAAGGGCACCGGCACGTCCGTGCCCGCCCCACTGCCGTGGCCGGGGCTGCTCGCCCTGTCCACGGCCGCCTTCACCGCCGTCATGACCGAACTCCTGCCCGCCGGGCTGCTCCCCCGGATGGCACCCGCGCTCGGCGTCTCCGAAGCGCGCGTCGGCTTCCTGGTCACCGGGTACGCGGCGGCCTCCTTCGCGGCGGCGATCCCGCTCACGGCACTGCTGCGCGGACTGCCGCGCCGACGCGTACTGGTCGGCGCCCTGGCGGGATTCGCGGTGAGCAATGCGGTGGTCGCGTTGTCGTCCTCGTACGCCTTCACCTTCGTGGCCCGGCTGCTCGCCGGGGCGGTGGGCGGACTGCTGTGGGCGATGCTCGTCGGGTACGCGGCACGGATGGTGCCGGCCGAGCGGCGCGGGCGGGCGATCGCGATCGTGCTCGCCGGGATCACCCTGGCGCTGTCGCTGGGGGTGCCCGCCGGAGCCGCGCTGGCCGGGGTCCTGGGCTGGCGGACGGTCTTCGCGATGCTGGCCGGGCTCGCGGTCCTGCTGATCGGCTGGGTGCGGTGGCGGGTGCCGGGCTTCCCGGGCGAGCCGCCGGGGGCACGCATACCGCTCGCACGGGTGGCCGTGCTGCCGGGTCTGCCGGCCGTCCTGTCGGTCACGCTGTTCCTGCTGCTGGGCCACCAGGTGATGTACACGTACGTCGCCCCGTTCGCGGCGCACGCCGGTCTCGGCCGTGCGGACGCGGTGCTGCTGGTGTTCGGCGCGGCCACGGTCGCCGGCATCTGGCTCACCGGCCTCCTCGTCGACCGGCACCTGCGCGCCACCCTGCTGACCGCACTCGCGGTGTGCGCGGGCGCCATGCTCTGCCTCGGTCTGTTCGCCGGGACCCACGCGGTGCTGTTCGGCTCCGTCGCGCTGTGGGGCGTCGCGTTCGGCGGAGCGCCCACGCTCATCCAGACCGCACTGGTCGACGCGTCCGGCCCGCGGGTCGCTGATGTGGCGACCTCGTTGCAGGCGACCGTCTACAACGCGGGCATCGCGACGGGGTCCCTGACCGGGGGCCTGGCCTTGGATGCCATGGGACCCGGAGCGCTTCCCTGGACGTCACTGGCGCTGATCGCGGCCGCGCTGACGACGGTGGTTCTGGGTCGCGGGTACGCCTTCCCGGTCGTACGGCGACGGCTGCCGTCCGGCTCGTGACTCGGGACGCCAACTCCCTTACAGGAGTGCCGAGTTCGGGGCGAACGACGACTTCATGAACGGAGGCCCCACCGGAAGGGGAGGTTGCCGGTGGGGCCTTCCGTACGTCCGCCGTCCGCGTCGGCGCGGTCAGCGTGTCGCGCTCGGGCGGAAGCGGCGGTACAGGGCCGCACCGCCGATGACCAGTGCGGCGCTCGCCGCGGCGGCGGGGAGCGTCTGGTCTGCGCCGGTGTGGGCGAGCGCGGGCGCCACCCGCTCCGGGGTGTGCGGTGAGACCTGCGGACCGGGGTGCGCCTTGGGCGGGGTGGCCGGCCTGGGCGTGGGGCGCGTCGGGGGGTGGGGACGGTCGCCGGAGGTGTTCACGGACTCGTTGCCCACGGACGCGTTGCCGACGCCGACCACGCTCACCGAGTTGCCGCTGACGTTCACGGGAAGGTCGATCGGGAGCTGGAGGCCGTTGCCGGAGAGGATGCCCGGCGAATCCTTTCCGCCGCCTTGAGCCACGCTGCCGCCGGAGGCGGTGGACGCGGGCGCGGTGGACCTGTGGTGTGCGCCGGAGCGGTCGGCACCGGAGCGAGGCCCCGCCGCCTTGCCCCCACCCTCGTTCGCGCATGTGTTGCCCGCGGCCGGGTTGAGGAGTCCGACCACGTTCACGGTGTTCCCGCACACGTTCACCGGGACGTGCACCGGGAGCTGGATGGTGTTGCCGGAGATCAGCCCGGGTGAGCCGGTCGCGGCACCGTCCGCCGCCGAGTCGGCGTGCGCCGGAACCGTCACGACCATCGCGCCGGAGGCGGCGGCGACGGCGATCACACCGTTTCGGGTAACCCTTCGCATAGGGTCCCTGCCTTCCAGACAAGGGCGCGGGCACCTGTCCCGCGCCGGAGAGGCGGGCGGCTGCCCGCACCGGATAAAACGCGGGCGAACCATCAGAGTTATGGCTAATCGGCCTTTCACCCCATCGAGCGGCACGGTTATCGAACTAGCCGTAAAACGGCTTCATGCGGGTCGAGGCCGCACAGGGTAGGGCAGTTCGCACCACCCCGCTCGTCCGGAGGCGGGGGCTGCGGTGCCCGCCTATCGTGATCGAGGACGCCGTTCCACCCGGTCCGCAGTGGGCGTCCCAGGAGGCATCGATGCTGGCCAAGCTGTCCACGCGGCCCGTTGTCCGGCGCTGCGCGTTCACCGGAGTCGTCGGCCTGGCCCTGCTGGCCGCCGGCCTGCCCGCGGTGGCCGCCGACGGCACGCAAACCGACCTCTCACGCTTCTACCGGCAGAAGGTCGCCTGGAAGAAGTGCGACATGGACGCGCCCAAGGACCTGCAGTGCGGCAAGGTCACGGTCCCGCTCGACTACGCCAAACCCTCCGCCGGCACGATCGATCTGGCGATGGCCCGCTATCGGGCGACGGGCAAGAAGCGGGGCTCGGTGCTGTTGAACTTCGGCGGTCCGGGCGGTGCGGGGGTGAACGAACTCGCCGCCGGCGGGGACGAGTTCATGAGTCTGACCAACGGCTACGACGTGGTGAGCTTCGACCCGCGCGGGGTGGGCAGGTCCTCGCCGGTCAGCTGCGGCGACGGTTCCGACGAACCCTCGGAGAGCTCGGACGGGGACGGCGGGCTGAGCGATCCGCAGGCCGTACTGCGGCAGTTGCGCACCGCCGCCGCCCAGTGCGCCGAGAACTCGGGGCCCGTCCTGCGCCACATCGGCACGGTCGACGCCTCCCGCGACCTGGACGTCATGCGCCAGGCGGTCGGCGACAAGAAGCTCAACTACCTGGGTTTCTCGTACGGAACCCGGCTCGGCGCGGTGTACGCGGCCCAATTCCCCAAGAAGGTCGGCCGGTTGGTGCTCGACGGGGTCGACACACTGACCGAGCCGATGGCCGAGCAGGGCATCGCCGGCGCCGAGGGGCAGCAGACGGCTCTGGAGGATTTCGTCAACTGGTGCGTCAAGGACATCGCCTGTCCGTTCGGCCAGGACGCGCGCGACGCCCGCGAGCAGGTCGTCCGACTCGTCGAGTCGCTGGACGAGGATCCGGTGCCGACCGACTTCGGCGAGGGGTTCACCGGCCAGGATCTCGTGGGCGCCATCGGCCAGGCCCTCTACAGCGAGGAGATGTGGCCCTCCCTGGAGCGCGCCCTCGCCTCGCTGGTCGAGGACGGCGACACCCGCGGGGTGATGGCCTTCGCGACCGGCGGAGTCGCCTATCCCCACCGGGCGATCGGCGAAGTCTCCTCCCCCGACCGGACAACCGCAGGCGACGGCCTGGTCGACGCGGACGACGTACCGCTCGACAATCTTCCGGCGGCGCTGATGGCGATCAACTGCGCGGACGACCCGGATCGTCCCAGCGCCGACCGGATCACCAAGGACCTCGCCCGGCTGCGCGAGCAGTACGAGCAGGCCTCCCCGGTGTTCGGCCGCTACCGGCTCACCGAGGTGCTGATGTGCTACGGCCGCCCCAAGGGCACCGACTACATCCGCGAGAAGGTGCGCGACGTCCACGGCCCGAAGATGCTCCTGGTCGGCACCCGCGGCGACCCGGCGACGCCGTACCGCTGGACCACGGAGACGGCGAGGCGGCTCGGCTCCTCGGCGGTCGTGCTCGACAACAAGGGCGAGGGGCACACCGGTTACGCCTCTTCGAAGTGCGTGCACACCAAGGTGGACCGCTTCCTGCTGTACGGTTCCCTGCCGCCGACCGGGAGTTCGTGCGGGCCCGAGGACGACAGCACCTGAGCACGATGACGTGCGGGACTGGATCCCCGGGGCGCGGGATGCTAGCAGCGATTTGTCTCTTTCGCCGGTCGCGCTTGCCCCTAATGCCCTCCCGGCGAAACGGCCCTATGGTGCTCGTATGGAGCACGACCTGAGTCCCACAGCCCTGTCCGAGCTCCGGCGCCCGCGCCCCTATCCGGCCGTGTCGGTGCTGACGCCGACGCACCGTCGAGAGCCCGAGAACGCCCAGGATCCGGTCCGGCTGCGCAATGTGGTGGCCGAGGCCAAGAAGCAGTTGGAGGCCGATCCCGCGGTGACCCGGGAGCGGCGCACCGACGTCGTCCATCAGCTCGACCAGGCCCTGGCGGAGGTGGATCTGGCCCACGCCGAGGACGGTCTGGTGATCTTCGCCGCTCCGGGTGAGCACCAGGTGTGGTCGCTCGCGCGGACCGTGCCGGAGCGCGTGGTGCTGTCGGACACCTTCCTGACCCGCAACCTCGTCTCCGCGCAGGCCGCGGAGCGCCCGTTCTGGGTGCTGTCGGTCTCTCCGGACCGGGTCACTCTCTGGAGCGGCGGCGCCGACCGCGTCACGGAGGACACCTCCGGCGGTTTCCCGCTCACCAGGAACCCGGAGAACTTCGACGCCGAACGCCAGCAGCGGATCGGCGACATGCCGAGCACCTTCCGCGACGAGGACACCAAGCACTTCCTGCGCGAGGCCGACGGTGTCATGGGCCTGGTCCTGCGCCGAC
The DNA here is from genome assembly GCF_053599215.1 of Streptomyces sp. NPDC001002. Lineage (NCBI taxonomy): Bacteria > Bacillati > Actinomycetota > Actinomycetes > Kitasatosporales > Streptomycetaceae > Streptomyces > Streptomyces sp. NPDC001002. Next base: position 28,838 of record NZ_JBSFLV010000080.1, read on the forward strand.
AGCCGCGCCCGCTGTACGTGACCGGTGAACAGGCGGCGCTGTCGCTCCTCGACGAGGTCGGCGGGGTCACCAGGGAGGCCGTGCACCTGGCGCACGGCGGGCTCGCGCACGGCACGCCCGACGCGGTGTGGCAGGCGGTACAGCCACTGGTCGCCGCCGAGGCCCGCCGCGGCACCGACGCCGTGACCCGGGCGCTGGAGTCTGCCCGCGGTCACAAGGCGTTCGCGGCCGGTGTCGACGAGATCTGGCAGAGCGCCCAGGAGGGCCGCGTACGGCTGCTCGCCGTCGAGGAGAACTACCGGGTGACGGTCCGGGACGTCGTCGACGGCCATCTGGTCCCGGCCGAGAGCGACGACCTCGACTCCCGCGAGGACATCGTGGACGAGATCGTCGAGCAGTGCCTGGAGACCGGCGCGGACGTCCGCTTCGTCCCGGACGGCACCCTGGGCGAGGTGCACGGGATCGCGGGCGTCCTGCGCTACTGACGCGACCTCTCACATCGCCACGGTCCCGGCGTACGCTACGCCGAGATCGTCGGCGGAGAGGAAGTGCGCACGTGGGTGACCTGTTGGGCGTCGCGGTACTGGGTGCCGGGCACATGGGGGCCGACCACATCCGACGCCTCGACCGGGTGGTGAGCGGGGCCAGGGTCGCCGCCGTGGCCGATCCCGATCTCGCGTCCGCGAAGGAGGCGGTGGCCGGCCTCGACGGGGTCTTCGTCCACCCGGACCCGGAGGCCGCGCTCGACGCCCCTGGCGTGGAGGCCGTCCTGATCGCCTCGCCGGGCCCTGCGCACGAGGAGGCGCTGCTGGCGGCCTTCGCCCGCGGGCTGCCGGTGCTGTGCGAGAAGCCCATGGTCCCGGATTCCGTCGGCGCGCTGCGCGTGGTGGAGGCCGAGGCGCGCCTGGGCCGACGGCTGGCGCAGATCGGGTTCATGCGGCGCTACGACGCCGAGTACCGGCGTCTCAAGTCCCTGTTGGACGACGGGCGGTTGGGGCGTCCGCTGATGCTGCACTGCACCCACCGCAACGTCTCCTCCCCGCCGGGCTTCACCTCGGCGATGCTGATCAACAGCTCCGTCTCGCACGAGATCGACGCGGCCCGTTGGCTGCTCGGCCAGGAGCTGACCGCCGTGACCGTGCTGCGTCCCCGCTCGGCCGCCGGTGCACCCGAGGGGCTGCTGGACCCGCAGTTCGTGCTCTTCGAGACCGAGGGCGGCGCCCTGGTCGACGTCGAGGTGTTCGTCAACTGCGGCTTCGGCTACCAGGTGCGCTGCGAGGCCGTCTGCGAGGCGGGCAGCGCGCGCATCGGCGACGAGCACGCGATGCTGGTCACCACCGGTGGCACGGCCGGCGAGGAGGTCCCGCAGGACTACCTCGTGCGCTTCGCCGCCGCCTACGACCGCGAGGTGCAGTCCTGGGTGGACGCCACCCGGCGCGGACAGGTCACCGGTCCGAGCGCATGGGACGGCTACGCGGCCTCCGTGGTCGCCGAGGCCGGGGTCCGGGCGCTGGAGACCGGCGACCGCACGGCCGTCGACCTCGCCCAACGCCCGGACCTCTACGCCTAGTTCAGCCGCTGACGCCTGGATCTCGGCGCCGAGTTCAGCCGCTGACGCTCGCCGCGCCCGACTCCAGGTGGCCGGTGAACCGGCGCGACCAGGTGGTGTCGGAGTCGACGGTGACCGTGAAGTCGTACCAGCCGTTCTGGTAGGCCACGGCGTTGAAGTAGTCCTCCGTCGCTCCGCCCGCCGGGACGGTGTACGTCCACGGCCCGTCCGTCCGGTACTGGTTGGCGGTGATCGTGAACTTCACCGGTGCGGTGCCCGAGTTGGCCATCCGGAGCCAGAGGGCCAGCTTGCCGGTGCCGGACTCGACGGCGTAACGGGTGCTCACCTCCGCCGACTTGCCCGCCTTCGTGGCGTCGCCCTTGAAGCGGCGCAGGAAGCGGTTGGGGCCGACCATCGTGAGGTCGTACTTGCCGTCGCCGTACCCCGAGCCGATGTTGAAGTAGTCGGAGGCCGTGCCGCCCGGGTCGACCGTGTACTGCCACGGGGTGGTGTCGCGGTAGGCGTTGGGGTGGATCGAGAGGTGGGCGGCACTCTTGGCCGCGCCGCCCTGGTTGGCCATCGCGAACCAGGCGAGGACCTTGCCGCCGGTGCCGAACTCCAGGCGGTCCAGATGGCCGTTCGGCTGGTACGGCAGCGCGCGGGCGGGCCGGGTGCCGGGCTCCTGGGCGGGCAGGGCGTTGGTCGTGGGCACCGGGTTGGGCAGCGGGCCGCAGGTGTCGTAGCCGATGACCTTGGTCGCGGGGAGCGCCACGGAGCCGTACTCCGGGTGGGCGAAGTCGAAGACGCCGGTCAGGTCGCCGCTGACCTTGCGGCGCCAGGCGCTGATGTTGGGGCAGGCGGCCGGCTTGCCCAGGGCGGTCGTCCAGGTCTCCAGGAAGCGCAGTACCGAGGTGTGCTCGAAGACCTCGGAGGAGACCCAACCGCCGCGCGTCCAGGGCGAGACGACGATCATCGGGACGCGGAAGCCGAAGCCGTACGGGACACCGTTGAGGAACTCCCCCGCGGTGCCGGCGGGCGGGGCCGGGGGCGGGACGTGGTCGAAACAGCCGTCGTTCTCGTCGTAGTTGAGGAACAGGACGGTCGAGTCGAGGACGTCCTGGTCGGCGGCGAGGGCCTGGTAGACGAGGTTCACGAAGTGGGCGCCGTCGCCGGGCGGGGCGTACGGGTGCTCGGAGAAGGCCTGGTTGGGGACCACCCAGGAGACCTGCGGGAGGGTGCCGGCGACGACGTCCGCCTTGATGGCGGCGGCGATGTCGTCGGGGGTCGAGCCCGTCACCTTGGGGACGGAGGACATGCCGCGGTCGTAGAGGGGGTCACCCGCCTTGGCGGAGGCGAACTTCTTGAAGTAGGCGCAGGCGTTGTCGCCGTAGTTGTCCTGCGCGTTCTGGTAGACCTTCCAGCTCACCCCCGCGCTCTGCAGCGCCTCGGCGTAGTTCTGCCAGGTGAGGCCGGACTCGTCGCCTCCGTCGTAGCTGGTGGAGTCGACCTTGCCGCTCCACAGATAGGTGCGGTTGGGGCCGGTCGCGCTGAGCGTGGAGCAGAAGTAGGCGTCACAGATCGTGTAGGCGTCGGCGAGCGCGTAGTGGAAGGGGATGTCGGAGCGGTCCAGGTAGCCGAGGGACCGTACGTTCCCCACTCCGGAGACCCAGTTGTCGAGCCGGCCCTTGTTCCAGGCGGAGTGCTGGGAGGACCAGGAGTGCGGCAGATCGCCGTTGCACTGGGCGAGGGTCGCGCCGTCCGTGCCGCCCGCGGCCGGGGTGGCGCTGAGCTTCCAGGGGTACTGGCGGCCGGAGCCGTTCGGCTGGTTGAAGACCGGGTACCCGCCGCCGAGCGTGATGCCGCTGCGGTCGTCGAAGCCGCGGACGCCCTTGAGGCGTCCGAAGTAGTGGTCGAAGCTGCGGTTCTCCTGCATCAGGATCACCACGTGCTTCACGTCCGAGATCGTGCCGGTCGCCGCGCTCTGGGCCGCGGCCGCCGTCCGGGTCGTGGCGCCCACTGCCATGCCCGCCGCCACGGTGGCGCCGAGCCCCACGAAGCCTCTTCGGCTGATCGGTGTCATTCGCCCCGCCCTCGTCACCGGCATGCCCCTGCGGCACGCCGCGCGTCAGGGTGCACGGGGTGATCGTCAGGGTCCATACCCGGGCGATGAGCCGGAGATGAACAAAAGTCAAAGCCGCTCGGGCAGCGCCGAACGAGACGTTGCCGAATGCGCCGTTGCCGAGTCAGGCGGTGTCGAGTCAGACGTTGCCGAACAGGGCGCTGATCCCGCGGTCCACGGCCGCGTCGAGGTCCTCCTCGCCAGCCGCGACCACGGCGTACGTCCGCAGCAGGAAGCGCTGCAGCGCATCCGTGTCGAACTGGAGCAGGGCGAGGCCGAAGGGCGAGTGGAACTCCAGGACCGTACGAGCTCGCCCGCACGGCCAGATGTGCACGTCCCCGCCGCCTGCCGGACCGCGCAGCCCCTCCTCCAGGAGGGAGCGCCCGAAGGTCCAGGTGACCCCGGTGCCGTCCAGCGAGACGTCCGGCGGGAACTCGACATGCACGGCGAGGGGATCCGTGGAGCTGTAGCGGAAGGTGGCGGGAACGGGCAGCTCCTGTTCTTCAGCAGTGATCAGTCGACCGCGGGCGGGCTGCTCAAGAGTGATGTCCATGCTGTTACGACCCCGAAGGTGCCGTTTGCATTACGTCGAAGCGCTTACTAATTTCTGTGACCTGCATCACACGACCCGAACGGACTCAGACGTACCGGATCCCCTGGTCAGATCCTCCAGAACAAGAGACCATCGAACGCACGCCTGAATGTCCACCCGACATCCACGGCAGCCCGTCAAGTCGCGTACCCCGCCTACGACTTGACCGTCGAACGGCGTACCGCAGCCGCACGGCACCACCTATCCGTGAAGACGCTGGCATATGCCAGAAGCACCACCGCATCGTGTGTTGCCAAATCCCTTACAGCGCGTCGCGGGCTGTGCGACAGTCGTAACCGTCCCTCCGTCAGCCCCGGCCGTACCGTCCCCGCATCGGAGTGCGTCATGTCGTCCCCTCTCTCTGCGGATCACCCAGCCGCCCATCCGCCGGGAAGCGGTTCGGTCGACGCGCTGATATCGCAGACACGACGGCTCAAGGGCGAGGTTGACGCCGTACGACGGGACGCGCGCAGCGACGCGGCGGAGCCCCGGGAGCGCTGGGAGCGCGCGGTCTACGACCTGGCGCTGCACCAACTCAACGACCTCGACGCCCACTTGGCGCAACTGCGGGACGGCCTTCCACAGACACCGTACGCCGCCGAGGCGGCGCCCCAGATTCGGGCCGTGCCGCCCGCTCCCCGGCGCGGCTCACTCCTCAGCAGGGTGGGCAGCGCCGAGTGGAACCTGCTGACGGACGAGGCGAGTTGGTCCGGCGAGCTCTATCAGATCCTCGGACGCGCCCCCGAGGCCCCGCCGTTGACCCTCGACGAACTGCCCTCCGTGGTGCTCGACGAGGACCGGACCGGGCTGACGGCGATGGTCACGAGCTGTCTCGTCGACGCCAAACCCATCGACGGGGAGTTCCGTGTCGTCCGCCCGGACGGCGAGGTGCGGACCGTGCACATGATGGGCGAGCCCGTCCTCGACGGCGACGGCAGCACCGTCTCGATGTGGGCCGTCCTGCGGGACGTCAGTGAACTGCGGCGCAGCCAGCGGGCGGTGAGCGAGACCCGTGACTCGCTCCAGGACCAGGAGCAGCGTGCGCGGACCGAGCAGCGGCTCGCGGTCGAACTGCAGGAGGCCGTGCTCCCGCCGTGGCACGGCTCCCCGCGCCTGGCGCACCAGGGCCCCCAGACCCTCGACCTGGCGGCACACCAACTGCCGTCCTCGACGAGCGCATTGATCGGCGGCGACTGGTACGACGCGCTTCAACTGTCCGACGGACAGACCCTGTTGAGCGTCGGCGACCTCACCGGCCACGGCGTCGCCGTGGCCTCGGGCATGGCGATGCTGCTGGGCGCCGTGCGGGGTATGGCGATGGCCGGCACGGAACCGGGCCAACTCCTCTCCCTGCTCAACCAGTTACTCGACGCCACCGTCCAGCCGGCCCTGGGCAGCGCGGTCTGCTGCCGCTACCGCCCGGAGACCCGCACCCTCACCTGGGCGCAGGCAGGACACCCCGCCCCGCTGCTGTTCCGCAACGGGACGGGGCGCACACTGCACGCACCGGACGGCGTCCTGCTCGGCGCGACCTCCGGGGCCCACTACGCGCAGGCCGAAGAGACCCTCGCCGTCGGTGACCTGCTCCTGCTGCACACCGACGGGCTGGTACCCGGGCTAAACCGCACGGAGACCGCACGACAGCTCCTCGACCTGGCCCCGCGCTTCGACGCGGCACCCACCGCACAGGACTGCGTGCGGCTGGTCGTGGAGGAGTTCGGCGGATCCGGGCGCGAGGACGACGCGTGCCTGCTCGTCGCCAAGGTGACGTCGTAGGCAGTGACGTGGTGACCGTCCGGCTCACATAGCCACTTGATCAGTTCCAGCGCACAAACCCCCTATGCCCGTGCGCTGTTGCCTCCGTTCGCCCGCTTCGGCAGCGCCAGTTTGATCTCCTCCCGCAGCTCGCTGATCTTCGGGTAGCTGGAGTACTCGGCGGTGAGCCGGTACATCTGGCGCAGCCGGTCCCAGGTGCGGTGGGAGGAGTTGGATCCCATCGACATCAGGGCGAGGCGTGCGTAGCGGTCGGCCTGTTCCGGGTCGTCGGCGATGAAGCAGGCGGAGGCCATCGACAGGAAGTCGAAGATCTTCGAGCGCTGCCGCCCGTCGACCCGCAGGGCCAGGGCCTTCTCCGCGTAGTGCTGGGCATGCACGGCGGCGCTCGGATCGTGCTCGGCCAGTGTGCGGTAGGCCAGCGCCTGCATGCCGTACAGGTCCTCCTCCTTGAACATCTGCATCCAGCTGGGCGGCGGCACGTCCGCCCCGTCGGAGACGAAGAGGTCCTCCGCCTGGCCAAGGGTGCGGCGCATCGCCTGGCCCTTGCCCATGGAGGCCTGTGCCCAGGCCTCGATGGTGTAGAGCATCGCCCTGGTGCGGGGCAACACCTCTTCCCCGGAGCCGGACTTGGCGAGGTTCATCAGGTCCAGCGCGTCGTCGGGCCGGCCCAGGTGCACCATCTGGCGGGCCGCTCGGGAGAGCGCCTCGCCGGCGCGGGGCCGGTCACCCCCCTCTCGTGCGGCATGGGCGGCGATGACGAAGTACTTCTGGGCCGTGGGTTCCAGGCCGACGTCGTGCGACATCCAGCCCGCGAGGACGGCGAGGTTGGCGGCGACGCCCCACAGGCGCCGCTGGAGATGGTCGGGGTGGCGGTAGGCGAGCATGCCGCCCACCTCGTTGAGCTGGCCCACCACCGCCTTGCGTTGCAGCCCGCCCCCGCGGGCCGCGTCCCAGGCCCGGAACACCTCTACCGAGCGCTCCAGTTCCTCGATCTCCTGCGACCCGATGGGGGCGGCCTCATAGCGGTCGAACCCAGCGGGGTCGGCGTGCAGGGGATCGTCGAAACGGGGAGCGTCGGCCGCGAGGGCCGGATCGGAGTGCAGCCAGTCGTACATGGCACTGGTGAGTGCGGATCCCGCGGCGAGCGCAGCGCCCGCGCCCACCAAGCCGCGTCGGTTGAGCATGAGGTCCATTCCCGTGAATTCGGTGAGGACCGCGGCGGTTCGCTCGGGCGCCCACGGCACACCGTCGGGATGTTCAGCGCTCCCGCCGTCCTGCCGTCTCCCCGCACGCCCGTGCCGGACCAGACCGAGGTCCTCGATGGTCACGACACGGCCGAGACGCTCGGTGAACAGAGCCGCCAACACCCTCGGCACCGGATCGCGCGGGACCTCGCCCGTGTCGATCCACCGCCGCACTCGCGAAGTGTCGGTCGACAGCTGGGGGTGGCCCATGGCCGCCGCCTGCCGGTTGACCAGCCTCGCGAGCTCACCCTTGGACCAGCCGGCCAGGCCGAACAGGTCCGACAAGCGGGAGTTGGGTTGTCCGCTCACGTCAAGCCCCCAGGTTCTCGGCTGAGTTGAACATAGCCCGGTGCACGTTGCCGGGCGACTATTCGCCAGGGTTCGCCAGGGTGCGCCAGATGGTGTGCCACTGCACATCTGGTGTCAGGTAGGAACGCGCCACCCCGACCCGGTCACCGAGGGACATTCCCCAGGGTGCATCCGAGGGGCCGGGCCGGGCAGCGCACCGTCGTCGCAGGCACACGAAGGGATCTGTTTCGCCCATGTACGCAGCATCGTCCTCCGTGTCCGCCCCACCCCGGTCGCTGCACCCCCGTCCGGCGGGCAGTGGCCCCTACCTCGACCCCGCCGCGCGTCCCGCGGCCACCGCGCTCGGCGCGGGCCGGACGCGGCGTGTTCCGGGGCTCGGCACCCAACCGCTCAGCGGGAGACTCGACTTGTCCGGCCCTCAGGGCGCCCAGCTGCGCACGGCGCTCGCGTCGGTGCACCGGATCTGCCCGGAGTTCGCTCCGGTGCAGGTGCTGCGCCGCAGCGGACGCTCCGTGCTCCTGGTCGGCACGACCGGGCGCAGCACGGCCGTCGCCAAGTGTTTACTGGACCACTCCCCTGCCTGGGCGGAGCGGATCCGTCATGAAATAGCCGCCTACCGCTCGTTCGTCCGGCACCGCCCCCCGGTGCGCGTCCCACGGCTGATCGCGGCGGACCCGGACAACTGCACGCTGGTGATCGAGCGGATGCCGGGACGGGTGGCGGCGCTCCAGCGCCACCCCGCCGAGGCCCCGCCCCGCGCGGACATCCGGGCGGCGTTCGGCGCGATCTGCCGACTGAACGCATGGCGGCCGCCGGCCGGCACGTTCGACGCCCCGCTGGACTACGCGGCCCGGATCTCCCGGTACCACGAGCTGGGTCTGCTCACCGACCGCGACATGGGCGATCTGCAGAAGCTGCTGCACGGCATCGCGCACTCGGCGGGCCGGCAGGGCATGGGCCAGTTCTGCCACGGCGACGCTTTGCTGTCGAACATTCTCCTGTCCCCGGCCGGTCCAGTGCTGGTGGACTGGGAGCACGCGGGCTGGTACCTGCCCGGATACGACCTGGCGACGCTCTGGTCGGTCCTCGGCGACGCACCGGTGGCCCGCCGACAGATCAGCCAGCTCGCGCAGTCCGCGGGCCCGGCCTCCCGGGACGCGTTCCTGGTGAACCTGATGCTCGTCCTGACCCGTGAGATCCGTACCTACGAGACGGCCGTGCAGCGTTCGATGCACGACTCGACCCCGGCGGCACCGGGAGCGGCCCACCCGGGTGCTGCGCCGTCCGGCGAGGAACAGCGGCTGCTGCTGAGGCGGCTGCACGACGACTGCCAGCTGGCCCGCCGGGCCGTGCGCGCGGCGGTCGGCACTCGCTGACGGGGACGAAGCTCCGCGGTGCGCCCACAGCGGCGGCGCACCGCGGATTTTCGTATGTCCCCGGCCGGCCCCGGCCTCGGCTCGCGCGCCCATTGGTATACGCCACTGACGCGTCGCAGGCCCGCGAGCCGCCGCCGAGAAACTCCTTTTCCCTCGTGTTGACGTGGGAATTCTGGTTGCCCTGGGCATGATTGACGGATCGTCTGCAAGCCGGTACCACTGAGCCACCGCCCGGCCCTGCACGCCCCGCCACGCTCGTTCGTCCCAGGAGGCTGCATTGCGTTCCGCCCCCGACTCCACGTCCACGCCCGGCAACAGACGCGCCCGCAGGACCGCGGGCGCCCTCGCCTCGGCGGCCCTGCTGCTGCCCCTGATCGGCGCGGCCCCCGCGGCCGGCGCCGGGTCCTCGGCGGACCGGCTGCAGCTGGCGTTCGCCTCGGCCGCCGCCGAGTACCACGTGCCGCAGAGCGTGCTGCTCGGCGTCTCCTATCTGCAGTCCCGCTGGGACGCGCACGCCGGGGCGCCGAGCGTCACCGGCGGCTACGGCCCGATGCACCTCACCGACGCCCGTACGGCGCTCGCCACGGCCTCGCACCACAGCGAGGGCGCGGAGGACGCCCGCGGCGACAGCGCCCGCGCCGCCCTGCACCCCGACACAAAGGTGCCGGCGAACTCCGAACTCCCGGCCCGCCTCAAGACCTTGACCAAGGCCGCCGAACTGACCGGTCTCAGCCAGGCCGAGCTGCGTACGGACCCCGCGGCCAACGTGGCCGGCGGCGCCGCGCTGCTCGCGGCAGCTCAGCAGAAGCTGGGCGAGCCTCTCAGCGCCGACCCGGCGGACTGGTACGGCGCGGTAGCCCGCTTCTCCGGCGCGGACGACACCGCCACGGCAGCCGCGTACGCGAACGACGTCTACGACGTGCTGCGCACCGGCGAGGAGCGCACCACCGACGCGGGCCAGCAGATCGCGCTGGCCGCCCAGCCCGGACTCGCCCCCGACACCGCGCAGTTGAAGCAGACGGGTCTGCGCACGCTCTCCGCGGCCGGCACCGAGTGCCCGAAGTCGGTGTCCTGCGAGTGGATCCCGGCGCCGTACGAGGAGTTCGGGGACAACGACTACGGCAACCACGACCTGGGCAACCGCCCCGCGTCGCAGAGCATCAAGTACATCGTCATCCACGACACCGAGGGCGCCTGGGACGGCGTACTGAATCTGGTCCAGGACCCCACCTACGTCTCCTGGAACTACACACTGCGCTCCACCGACGGCCTCATCGCCCAGCATGTGAAGGCCAAGGACGTTGCCTGGCACGCGGGCAACTGGTACATCAACGCCAAGTCGATCGGTCTGGAGCACGAGGGCTTCCTGGCCGCGCCGGACGCCTGGTACACGGAGGCGATGTACCGCTCCTCGGCCCGTCTGGTGAAGTACCTCGCCGCGAAGTACCGCATCCCGCTGGACCGGCAGCACATCCTCGGCCACGACAACGTGCCGGGTCCGACCACGTCGACCATCCCCGGCATGCACACCGACCCCGGCCCCTACTGGGACTGGCGCCACTACTTCGACCTGCTGGACCACCCGTTCAAGGCCACCGCGGGCAAGAAGGCCGGTCTGGTCACCATCCGCCCCGACTACGCCACGAACCAGCCCGCGTACACGGGGTGCGTCACCAAGGGCCAGCCCTGCGCGTCCCACGGCTCGGGTGAGGTCCGCCTGTACTCGGGTCCCGGCGAGACCTACCCGCTGATCAAGGACATCGGCCTGGGCACGACACCGACCATCGACGTGAACGACCTGTCGTCCCGGGTCTCCACCGGCCAGCAGTACGCCGTCGCCGAGCGCGCCGGGGACTGGACGGCAATCTGGTACCTGGGTCAGAAGGCCTGGTTCAAGAACCCGAAGAAGGACCCGGTCGCGGTCGGTGCGCGCGGTCTGGTGGTGACCCCGAAGCCCGGTCTCGCGAGCGTCCCGGTCTACGGCCGCGCCTACCCGGAGACGGCCGCCTACCCGACGGGCGTCCCCGCGCAGGCGGTCTCACCGCTGCCGTACACGATCCCGGCGGGCCAGAAGTACGTGGTCGGCGGCAAGGTACCGGGCGAGTACTACTACGCGGTCACCTTCGCGACCGACTCGCACAAGGTCGTGGTCGGCAAGGACCTGTACTACGAGATCCAGTACGGCCACCGCGTGGAGTTCGTGCGGGCGGCCGACGTGAATGTGGTGCCGTCCCGGAAGTAGCCGGTCAGCCCTGCTGGAACAGCTCCGCCGGGAGCGGTTTCAGCAGGGCGTACAGGTCGTCCGTGATGGGGCGGTCCCAGGCGGCGATGGTCACCAGGACGTTGTCGCTGCGGTCGAACTGCACACAGGAGATCCGGCTCTCGGAGAGCTTGAGCCGGCGCACGATCAGCAGGTTGTCGCCCTGCATCACGGGCATGTCCTCGGCCCCTGTGACGGTGACCTCCTCCTCGTTCTCCAGCGCCACCAGCAGCTGGGCCACCTCGAAGGGGACCTCGCCCTCGGCGATGTCACGGGCCGGAGATCCCTCGGGCAGGTTGCCGATGATCATCGCGGGGCCGCGGCCGCCGAAGAGGTCGTAGCGCAGGAAGACGCCCTGGCAGCTGCCGTCGGGCGCGGGCAGCAGACCGGCGCCCAGATTGCCGGGCCAGTCGCCCGGGTCCATGGCGAGTACGTCGAATTCGGGCCCGGCGGGAGTGGCGCTGCGGCGGCGGAGGAACGACATGCGCCCATGGTAAGGGGCTGAGCGGGGGTCGTGCGGCTCAGGTCGGCTTCAGCGCCGCCGCGAGACCGGTGCCTTCCGTGCCCATCTTCCGGTAGACCGCGGACAGCAGACGGACCGCCGTCGGTTCGTCCACGCGCAGTTCCCTCGCGATGTCGGCGTCGGTACGGCCCTGGGCGGCCAGGTTGGCCGCCGCGCGTTCGCGGGCGGTGAGGGTGTCGGTCTCGGTGCTGTGCAGGCGGCGGGGGCGCAGTCCGGCGGCGACGAGTTCGGCGCGGGCCGCGTCGACCAGGCCGTCGGCGCCGCACTGGACGGCCGCGTCGAGGCCTCGGTAGAGGTGTTCGGCGGCCTCGGTGGGGCGGCCGGTGCGGCGCAGTTCGGTGCCTAGGTCGACGAGCGCGCAGGCGAGTTCGTAGGCGGCCGGTGAGCGTTCCAGGTGGGTGACGGCTTCTTCGAGGTGCTTCACGCGGGCCGAGCCTGAGGAGACCTCGGCGGCGGCGCGCAGAGCCTGGCCGATGGCGGACGGGGCGCCGAACTGGCGGGCGCGCAGGACCGCTTCGAGGGCGGTGGCGACGGCGCGTTCGGGGGCGTCCGGGCTCTCGGCACGGGCGAGGTGGAGCTGCCAGGGGCACCAGGAGGGATTGCGGATGCCGCGAGGGTCCAACCGGCGTCCTGCGGCGGCGAGTTCGGCTGCCGCGTCCTTGTGCAGGCCGCGGGCGAGCAGGAGTTCGCCGTACACGGTCTGGGAGTCGGGGAAGACGACGGCGGCCGGGAAGGGCGGTCCGAAGGAGTAGTGCTCGGCGGTGTCGGTGGCCTCGGCGACCTGGCCGCGGGCGAGGAGGACCTCGATGAGGATGCCGACGGCGTACCAGTGGGCGGGGGTGCCGGGGCCGACGCGCTCGGCGATCCTGAGCCCGGCGCGGACGAAGTCCTCGGCCTCGGCGAGCCGTCCGCGGCGGTAGCGGAGGTAGGCGAGCAGCGTGTAGGCGAAGGAGAGATGGGCGCCGCGCCAGCCCTGCTGTTCGTACTCGGCGATGCCGGCGGCGAAGAGTTCCTCGGTACGGCCGGGGCGGTCGGCGTACATGAAGGCGAGGGCGACCAGGACGGGCACCTCGAAACCACGGTCCGGTTCCGCCCAGCGCAGTCCGCCGACCAGGGCGCGTTCGGCGTGGTGGAGGGCGACGTGGGCGGGCTCGCCGCGCAGGATCGCGTCCCAGGTGCGCAGCCCGATGATGTACCGCTCGGTGAGGTCGTACCCCTTGAGGCGGTCCGCGAGCTTGGTGAGGCGGCGGGAGCGGGAGGGGTGGTCGGGTTCGTCGGCGCGGAAGGCGTCCCACATGAACTGCTCGGCGAGCATGCGCAGCCGGACGCGGGCGTCCCCGGTGAGGCGGATCTCGCGGGCGAGGGTGTCGGAGGACTCGGCGAGGCGGTCGCTGTGGGCGAGGACCTGGGAGAGCCGGTAGACGATGTTGTGGCGCAGATCGGGGTCGCCGATCGGCTCCTCCAGGGCGGCGCGCAGATGGTTGACCGTGGTGGCCGGTTCGGTGAGCAGAGAGGCGGAGCCCAGTTCGTACAGGACGGCGGCCCGGTCCTCGAAGGGCGGGGGTTCGCGCAGGGCGCGGGCCAGGTAGCGGCGGGCCGCGTCGGGGGCGCCGGCCAGGAGGGTCTCCTCGGCGGCGGCACGCAGTTGGTGCACGACCCAGGTGTCGCCGTCGGGGTGGGTCTCCAGGAGGTGGCGGGCGGCGGCCGAAGGGCCGAGGCCGGCGTTGACCACGCACCAGGCGGCCTGGCCGTGCAGGGCGACGCGGACGCCCTGGGGAATGGCCCGGTAGACGGCGGTGGCGATCAGCGGGTGGACGAACTCCAGGGTGTCGGAGCCGGCCAGGACGCGGGCGCCGCGCAGGGCCTCGGCGGCGTCGGCCGCCTCCTCGTGCCCGAGCCCGGCGACGGCCGCGGCGAGGGCGGGATGGATCTCGGTGCCGAGGACGGCGCACGCCCAGGCGAAGCGGACGGTGGAGGTGCCCAGGCGCTCGATGCGGGCGATCAGGCCGCTGCCCTTGACGGCGTCGGCGAGGTCGCGCAGCAGATGGGCGCCGGTGCCGGTCGGGGTGAGGTCGCGGTCGCGGACCTTGGCGAGGAGTTCGACGGTCTCGAAGGGGTTGCCCGCGGTGACGGCCCAGCACTCGCGGCAGAAGGCGTCGTCGGCGCCCGCGCCGAGTGCCTCGCGGACCAGGCGGGCGACGGCGGCGGCGCTGAGCGGCTCCAGGTCGAGCGGGCGTCCGCCCGCGCGTCCGGGCAGTCCCCTGAACGACTCGGCGTGGTCCGGGAGTTCGTCGGGCCGGTAGGCGACGACGATCAGCAGCGGAAGTTGCTCGGCCCGGGGCGCGAACGAGGCGAGCCAGCGCAGGGATTCGGGGTCGGCCCAGTGGGCGTCGTCGAGGGCGAGGACCATCGGGGCGCGCTGCACGGCGAGGTGGGTGAGCACCCAGTCGAGGCCGTCGCTCAGGCCCTGGGGGTCGGGCGGGGCGCCGTAGGTGGGCGCGCACAGTCCGAGGGCGGGGCCGACGATGTCGTACCAACTGCCCATCGACGCGCGGAGATCGGCCTCCGCCGAGCCGGCGAACTGGGGTTGCAGCAGCTGGCGGGCGACG
>NZ_JBSFLV010000081.1:0-43081 GCF_053599215.1 Streptomyces sp. NPDC001002
GGGCGCGTGAGTTGATCGTGGCGGAGTACCGGATCACCGGGCTGTCGCCGGTTGTGATCGCTGAACTCATTGCCGAGACAGGGCCGTTGTGGCATGAACCGGCCGTTGATCTGCGCGCCGGTGACAAGCATGGCGTGGGTGTTGCCCACCACCGAGATGTACGTCGTGTCGGGGTCGTCGGGTGCCCTGCCTCGCATGCGGTGGGGGTGCGTGGCAGGGTTCGGCCGGCCGGCTGCTTACTGTGCGAACTGGAACCAGTTGAGGTTGACCAGGTCCCCGGAGCCGCTGGTGGTGAAGGTGGCGTAGAGGGTGTGCACACCGGTCGCGGTGGCGGACAGGTTGACCTTGGGACTTGTCCAGGTCTGCCAGCCGCCGGTGGTGGTCACCGGGACGGTGGCGACGACGGGTCCGGTCGTGCTGTCGAGGCGGTACTGAAGCGTGCCGGTGGTCGCGGAAGCCGACGCGAGCCGTGTGGTCACCGACGTCGCGCCCGCTGAACCGAAGTCCACTCCGCTGTAGGCGAGCCAGTCGCCGGCGGTGATGTACCCCACGTCCTGGCCGCCGCCGGTGTCCGTCGTCGTCTCCGTCTGCGTCCCGGACTGTGAGGTGTAACTCTCCGCCTGCGTCACGTCGTAGGCGCTGTGGTTCTGCGGTGCTCCATAGGTGAGCCCGTACCCGAAGGGGAACAGGGGTGTCTTTCCGTCGCCGTCGTTGATGGGCTGCTGGCTTGCCGACTGCATCCAGGTGCTGGGGAGTTTGCCGGTCGGGGCGTAGTCGCCGAAGAGGACGTCGGAGACGCCGTTGCCCTCGGTTCCCGGCAGCCAGGAGGCGAGCAGGGCGTTCCAGTTGGGCAACTGGGCGGCGATGTCCAGGGGGCGTCCGGATACGAGGACGACGATCACCGGCACCCCGGAGGCTTTGAGGGTGGCGATGGTGTTGAGGTCGGTGGAGTCGAGGCTCATCGAGCCGGGCCGGTCTCCGGCGCTCTCGGCGTAAGGGGTTTCGCCGACGACGGCGACGGCCGCTTTGTAGGAGCTGTCGATGCCGGTGCCGTTGGCGTTGTAGGTGACGGTGGTGCCCGTACCTGCGGCGGACCGGATCCCCTGCAGGACGGTGGTGCCGGGTGTGGTGGCGCCGCTGCCGCCCTGCCATGACATGGTCCAGCCCCCCGACTGGTAGCCGATGTTGTCGGCGCTCTTGCCGGCCACGAAGATCTTGTTGTTGGTCTTCGCCAGCGGAAGGACGTTCCCGGAATTCTTGAGCAGGACCTGCGACTCGCGCACGGCTTGGCGGGCGAGCGCCCGGTGGGCGGCGGATCCGACCGTCGGGGTGTAGCTGCGGTCGGTCAACGGCTTCTCGAACAGGCCGAGTTGGAACTTCTTGGTGAGGATGCGCCGGTTGGCGTCGTCGATGCGTGACATCGGCACATGGCCGTTCTGTACTTCGGTGCGCAGGGTGGTGATGAACCGCTGCCAGTCGGTGGGCACCATGACCATGTCGATGCCGGCGTTGATCGCCTGGCTCACCTCGGCCGCGGTGAAGCCGGCCTGGCCGTCGATCTCGTCGATGCCGTTCCAGTCGGAGACGACGAAGCCGGAGAAGCCGAGTTCGTCCTTGAGCAGGGTGGTGATGAGGTACTGGTTGCCGTGGTCCTTCACTCCGTTCCAGCTGTTGTACGAGATCATGACCGAGCCGACGCCGCGCCGGACCGCCTCCTGGAAGGGCGGCAGGTGGGTGGCGCGGAGTTGGGCCTCGGTGAGGGTCGCGTTGCCCGCGTTGACGCCGTTGTCTGTTCCGCCGTCGCCGATGAAGTGCTTGGCGGTGGCCAGCACGGACCCGGGTGCGTTGAGGGAGCTACCCTGCATGCCGTCGATGTAGCTGGTCATCATTGTGGCCACTTCGGGCTTCTCGCCGAAGGATTCGTAACTGCGGCCCCATCGGTCGTTGCGCACGACGCACAGGCAGGGCGAGAAGTCCCAGTCGATACCGGTGCCCGACACCTCCTGCGCCGTGGCCTGGCCGATCTGCTGGACCAGGGCGGGGTCGCGAGTGGCGCCCAGACCGATGTTGTGCGGGAAGATCGTGGCGCCGTAGACGTTGTTGTGGCCGTGCACGGCATCGACGCCATAGATGATCGGGATGCCGAGGCGGCTGGTCAGCGCGGCGTTCTGGAAACCGTCGTACATGTTCGCCCAGGACGTCGCGTTGTTGGGCGAGGGTGCGGAGCCGCCGCCGGAGAGCAGTGATCCGAGCCCGTACGCGGGGACGTTGCCGGTGGTGACGGAGGCGCGCTCGGCCTGGGTCATCTGGCCGATCTTCTCGTCCAGGGTCATCCGGGAGAGCAGATCCTCCACCCGGGTCGGCACGGGCAGCGTCGGGTCGCGGTACGGCTCGCCGGCGGCGTGGGCTGGCAGGACCTGCAGGCCGGTCACGACCAAGGACGCGGCGAATGCCAACGCCGCTGCGGATCTGGGGATCTTGAGGACGGCTGTTCGCACAGTGTGTCTCCCGTCTCGGGGGGAATGGCACGTCGGTCACTACGTCCCGGGAACCGCCCGGGTCCTTGCCTCGTGGACGGCACCGGACCGGTGCGCCCGGTGAAGTCCACTGCCGGTTGGCGCCAGAGTGCGGGCCGGGAGGTGCCGGAGGCGGCGTGACGCACGGTGCGGCGGCGGATTTCCTCTCCTCGGCCGCGGGGTGCACCTGCCGTCACACGGAATGCTGCCGCTCTGCGGCCGGACATCCGTCACCGTCGTGTCTGCTGCGGTGTCGCCCGGCCCGGGGAGGGTGGGCGAGACACAGAGCCAGGCGCCTGTCGCTGCCGCCCGTCACTGGGTGGTGAGGACCGGTCATGGCGGTCCCTTCGTGGGGGATCTTGTTCAGTTCGTGAAAGAGGAAGGGCGTTCCCATGGGAGCGGACGAGCCGTCAGATATCCCCGGGAAGCAGTGGTGCGGGGGTGTCCGACAGGTTTTCAGGGGCATTGAACAGCCCTCTCGAAGAAGGGTCAAGGTCCGTACCAATACCGGTGAATCGGAGTCCGTCGAGCAGCTGGACCCCTCTCGGTTTCACGACCTGAACGACCGTGAGGGCCGCGGTCTGCGATGAACGGCAGGGAGTGAATCAAGTCCGCTGCGTCGCCGGTGGTTCCCGCAAGGGCGGACGGGGCACTCACTCGTCTGCAGGGCGAGCCGGGGCCGGCGACGCCCAGACCGGAACCGGTCAGGTGGCCTACGGCAGGGACGGCGAAGACAACTGCGTCAGCTTTCAGGGCCCGCATGGTCACCGAGTCGACCGCGCGGCGTGACCGGTCCAGTTCACCCGGGGAGCCGAGTTCGTCGTAGGTCGCCTTGGCGAGGCGCAGGGTGTCGAGGACGTCGGCGGGCTCCCACGTGGGGAGGTACCGGTGCAGCTCCCGGTAGTCGACGTGCGCGTGGTGGGCGCAGGTCCAGGATTGGCCGAGGAAGTCGTGCACCCGCTCGGCGAGTTGGGGCCAGGCCGGTTTGTCGGCCAGCACGTCGTTGGTCAGGCAGTGGATGCCGGCGTCGTGGGCGAGTGCTGTCAGCTTCGGCCTCGTCGAGGTCCTGCGGCGCGATGCGCGTCCTTCGGCGCCAGGCAGCTCTGCATGCCGGGCTCGTCCAGGCCGCTGTCGGCAGCAGCCGTCGCGAGCACCCCTGGCCGTCTTGGCCGAACTCATCGACCGTGAGCGGCTGATGCTGCAACTCGCCCACGAGCCTCGTGCTTTCATGAGCGTGCTCGTCCATGCCTGATTACATAAGCGGAGAGTGCTTCTGAGCTGCAACGATGGGACCTGTCTGGGGTCTTGTTGGCTGCACGGAAGGAAGCACTCTCCAGGTGAGCAAGCGTATCGGGGTGTACCCACGTGTCCGCCTAGAGGGCGGTGGCAGCGGGGTAGTCTCGCAGACCGGGGCAGTGCTGCTGGTCGAGACAGTCGATCTGACCGACTGAGCCCGGATCCACCGGTTTGATGCCGGTGGATGGTTCACCCAGAAACGACGAAGTGCCTTGCGACTTGCGATGATGGGGTTTTTCAGGACCACATTTGGCGCGATCGACAAGGCACTTCCGAGATGCGGTCTTCCCATGCCGCGGCGACGGTCTCATCCGCGTTCGATGATCCGAACCTGATCCCGTACGGCGGGCTGGAGTGGGTGGTGCGGCTGGCCGAGCGGTGCGGTCTGCCCGCGCTGGTCGGGGAGACGGACCCCTGGTACGGCTGAAGGGGTTGGACTATCCGTTGTGTGCTTCGAGCTCGGTCGCCAGCGTCTGTTGGGTGGCCGCCCACGACGCCAGGAGCGCCACATTGTCAGCGGTCGGTGTGCCAGCGGGTGCGGTGTAGATGTTGAGGTGCAGACCGGGTTCGGCGGGCAGTTCCAGGGGCTCGACGTCCAAGTCGAGCCGGCCCACGATCGGATGGTGCATACGCTTGCGGCCGGACCGGTGCAGCCGCACGTCCTGAGATGCCCATCGCTGCCGAAACAGCTCACTGCACGTTGACAGTTCCCCGACCAGGGCGATCAGTTCCTCGTCGTGCGGATTGCGGCCGGCTTCCATGCGCAGCTTCGCGGCCACGAAGCCGGCAACCTGGTCGTAATCGACAAAGAAATCTCTGGCCGCCTCAGGGTTGAGATAGACGAACCGCGCTGTGTTCGCGGGCCGTCGCGGGTCGGCCAGCACCGGCGAATACAGCGCGCGAGCGAGTTGATTCATGGCAAGCACGTCATAACGGCCGTTACCGATCCAGGCCGGCGCATCGGAGATCGCGTCGAGCACCTGCTGCAGCGTCGAACGCACCGACACGGCAGGCCTGCGCCGGCGTGGGCCGCTGGGCGCCCCGGATTGGCGCGCGAGGTGGAACAGGTGGTCGCGCTCTGCCTCGTCGAGCTGCAAGGCAGAGGCCAACGCGCCGAGCACGCCGTCGGAGGCACCGGCGAGGCTGCCGCGCTCCATGCGCACGTAGTAGTCGACCGATACCCCCGCCAGTAGCGCGACCTCCTCGCGGCGCAGACCTTTGACCCGGCGGTTGCCGCCGTAAGCGGGCAGGCCCGCCTGCTCCGGTGCGATGCGGGCGCGACGCGAGCTGAGAAACTCCCGGATCTCCGTGCGTAGATCCATCGTGGTTATCTCCTCACCGTAAGCCCGTCCCGCAATCTAATGCATGTTTGTAGCGGTCGTTGCGGTGCCGCCGTCCACCGGGATGATGGCGCCCGTGAGGTAGGCCCCGGCCCGACTGGCGAGAAACACGGCGGCACCCGCCATGTCGTCGTCGCGGCCGACCCGGCGCAGAGGGGCCGCCGCCGCGATCGTGTCGCCCATGGCATCGAGAGTGGTCGCCATCATCTGCGACGGGAACACTCCCGGTGCTACCGCGTTCACCGTGATGTGCTGTGGGCCCAGCTCTCTGGCAAGCACCCTGGTGAGCTGATGGAGTGCCGCTTTGCTGCTGGCGTACGAGTAGTTGGGCGACGGGGCGACGTGGATGGCGGCGATGCTGCCGATGTTGATGATCCGTGCGGGATCATCGGCGGTGCCCGCCTTGCGAAGTGCCGGGAGCAGTGCCTGCACCAGCCAGAACGGCGACTTGAGGTTGAGGTCGAGCACTGCATCCCAGGCCTCGTCCGGGAACGTCTCCAGCGGCTCGCGCCACATCGCTCCCGCGTTGTTGACAAGGATGTCCAGGTGTTCCGAGTCAGCCTGGACAAGATCAGCGAGGCGCTGACACTCGTCGTGCCTGGACAGGTCGGCGGGGATTGCTCGCACGTCGCCGAATTCGGACAGTAGACGCTGTGCCTCCGCGCACGTGTCTGCGTTGCGTGAGCTGATGACGACGCGGGCGCCCGCCTGGAGAAGGCCGCGCGCTATCATCATCCCAATGCCTCTGGTGCCGCCCGTGACAAGGGCGTACTTTCCCCTCAGGTCGAAAAGTTCTGTGTGAGTGGTGAACTGCTTCTCTGGCATTGTTATCCGTTCCTTCTGTCGTAAAAGAATGCGCTGACACGGTCGCGTATTCGGGGCAGCTGAATTGAATGATGATGGTAAAGCTGCGTTTCCATGGAGTGTTGTCGGCGCTTTCGGCTCAACCAGGTTGACAGGTTTTTGGAACGGCGGGGAGACCCTGGTGATACAGGTACTGCCAGACCCCCCTTCCCTGGTGCGCTGAGTCCGGGTCACCCCGGCTTGATTCCCGTGGATTGTTCACCCAGAAACGAAGAGGTGCCCTGCGACTTGCGATGACGGGGTTTTTCGAGGACCACATCAGGCGCGATCGACAAGGCATTTCCGAGATGCGGTCTTCCCATGCCGCGGCGGCGGTCTCATCCCCGTTCGATGCCCCGAACCTGATCGCGTACGGCGGACTGGAGCCGGTGGTGCGGCCGGCCGAGCGGTGCGGTCTGCCCAAGCTGGCCGGTGAGCACGTCCGGCTGCCCGCCTCGAAGGAGGGCACCGGCGCCTTCCCAGCGGCGATACTGATGTCGCTAGTGGGCGGCATGGCCGCAGGCGCCCACAGCATCGACGACATGGACCGGCTGCGGCACGGCGCGATGGGCCGCCTGATCTCCGGAGCGCGGGCCCCATCGACGCTGGGGTCGTTCCTGCGCTCCTTCACCCACGGGCATGTGAAGCAACTGCACGCCGTGGCCCGCCGGTTCCTGCACGAACTGGCCCGTCACACCGCGCTGCTGCCCGGCGCGGACCAGGCCACCTACGTGGACATCGACGACACTATCCACCGCACTCACGGCCATGCCAAACAGGGCGTCGGATACGGATACAGCAAGGTCAAGGGCCTCAATGCACTGCTCGGCGTCGTCTCCACACTCCTGTCCGCCCCCGTGATCGCCGCCACCAGGCTGTGCAAGGGACCCTTGAGACTCCGCGCGCGGGGCGGCAGGGTTCCACTTCGGCAGCCGCTGGCTGCAAAACGCGTCATGAACGGTGCTCCGGGAGATTCCAGTCCCCTGCAGGACTTGAGCGACTTCCGTCAGGCTCGGGCGCCCGGCCAGCAGGTGCAACCGGTGCAGTGCCGCATTCAACTCTTGGTGAGCACCGGACAACTCAGGCTTACGAAGCTGTCCAGCCCGTCCCATCCCGGCCTCCGTCCGAAACCATCCGAATCCGTCCAGGATCATGCCACCGCGTACGACCATGGCGGGAGTCATCCGAAGACATCGCATTCCAACAGGGCGCCGTCCAAAGGCAGTTGCCGTAGGGAAACGTCGACACCGTGACGGCCTTCTCTTCACTTCCGCCGGACAGCGCACGAAGGAGACCACGATGACTTCGAAACGAAACAGGACGCCCGCCAGGACAGTTCACCGCCTGGCACAGAGCGCACTATTCGCCATGGTGCGAGGAGCATCGGCGGCAGCCGGCACCGCGGTGTTCGCCGTCGCAGCCTGGTGGTGGGGCAACCACTGATGGGAAGCTGCCGGAGGCAGGGTCGAAGCGTTCAACACCCGTCAGATCTGGCCTGATGGCCCGTATCAGGACCGCTTCACGGGAGAATCGGCGGGAGTTGTGACGGTGCGGCAGGAGGCCGGAGCCTGCAGTGAGGACCAGCTGCTGCAGGCCCCAGAGCGCTATGACGTTCGTACCGTTGCCATTGGTCACGGATGTGGTGCACCTGGCAAAGGAGTGTCCGGGAGAGTGCATCCGTAGAACTGCAGATAGTGAGGCTGTGAGGTGTGCGCCGAGGGCCTGCTGCAACGGGATGCCGTGCTCCTGGCCCTACTGCTCGCCGGGGCGCGCAGCGGAATGTCGACGGGAGAGGACGTGGCGGCGTTCGCGACGAACTCCTCGACTTCGTGTTCTCCATGACCCTCTACACCCGAAGCGATGACGTAGCCGAAGGCCGACCACGCTCGGTGAATTCGCCGTCACCGTCGCTGGACGACCTGCGGGAGCAACGCGATGACTGCGGGCACCAGGAGGTACCCGGTGATCGCGGTGATGGCCTTGCGCGTCCCGATGGGCAGCACCGACACGGACCACACCTGGGCTATCGCTGCGTCACGATCGTTCGCAGGCATGTCAGTCGTGGACAGCGAAGCGACGTACTCCTTCTTGACGTCCAGGGCCGAGTGGTAGCCGATCGAGGAGGGGTAGATGATCACGAGGGCGTCCACCATCATCACCACCACCACTGCGAAGAGCGTCCACGGTGCGGCGGACAGCCAGATCACGAACAAGACCAGCAGCCCAGCCAGATGAGCGAGGGCGGAACCGTAACTCCACAGCATGAACTGCCTGAGGGTGCGGAGCCCTTGGAACCCGTCACTGTCGTAGGCCATGTTCGGTGTCACACCGAAGCCGAGTTCAGAGGACCGTTTCAGGTACATGGTGAAGACGACGCCCATCGCCAGCTGCTTCGCCAGGAAGTAGAAGGCGTACGCGCCCGCCACACACAGCGCCATCGCCAGCTCTGGGTGGGTATACCGGTTGGCCCACCAGCCGTCGTACACCTCGGACCGCCATACCGCGTCCGGGAGTGTCGTCGAATTCCAGCCCTCCAGGAGACCATGGTCGTTGACGAACATGTACAGCAGGGCGGTACCGACCGCCACGGAAGCCATGATGGCTGCCGAAACGTCCCTGCGACCGAGCTTCGCGAAGGCCCTGTTGGTTCTGGCAGTCAGCCGATTGAGCTGCCTGATCCGGCGTCCTGAAAGCTGAGAGGCACCCCCGTTGCGCTCATTCATCGGTACGAAGTCGGAGATCGCCCGCACCTGCTGGCAGTAGAACATCGGCGTGACGAAGACGACGGCCAGGATGATCAGGCCAGCAGGATCCTGAAGTAGCGACAGGCTGACCGCGCTCGGCTCGGCGTTCACGGAGAAGAGGTAGCTGAGGGCCGGCCGTGCGCCGTCGGCAGTTGGCGACACCAGCACTCCTCCGGCATCCGCCAGACCCAGCAGCGCCATCGAGGAAGACAGGCTGATCAACAGGAACCTGGTCTTGGGAGTCCAGGGCGTGTAGCACAGACGGACCAGCAGGCGCGCCGCGCGCCGCACGGGACGCGGCAGTCGGCGAAGCACACGCATCGCACTGCGGATCCCGAAAGGTTCCCACGCACGGAAGATCGCGCCGGTCAACTGCGGCTGCAGGATGTCGAGTTGTGCCATGCGCTCCCCCGATCGCAATATCGCACCGCACACTTTTCATATCCGGCGTGACCAGCCTTAACCCAACCTTCAGCCACAGCCAGGGGCCACCGACCTTCACAGCGCCGCTCCGTACCTCCACGGCTGGCTCAACGTGTGCCCAAGTCCGGCTGGCGAGAGGTCCAGATGAGAGGAAGGGCGGCCAACCCGGCAGTGGCGGCCAGGAGGGCGTCGGTCGTGTGGACGCGGGTGTGTCCGGCAAGCGGTCACAGTTTGTGCATGACGAGATCGGTGCTCTCCGCGCTCGCGGGGGTTGTGGTGAGCAATCGAAGAATTACCGGTACTCCACGAACCATCAGGTCGTCATCGATGCTGACACCCGGCGCGTCGTCCTCGTCGGCCGGCCGGTGCCGGGCAACCGCAACGACTGCAAGGCGTGGGAGTTATCCGGCGCCAAGGAAGCCGTCGGCAAGACCACAGTCATCACAGACGGCGGCTACCGGGGCACCGGTCTGGTCATCCCGCACCGTCGCGAGAAAGGCCAGGCGGATCTCCCGGCATGGAAGGAAGAACACAACGCCTCCCACCGCAAGATCCGTGCCCGTCGAGCATGTCTTGGCCCGCATGAAGGGGTGGAGGATCCTCCGCGGCTGCCGCCTCAGGGGCGACGGTGTCGATCACGCCATGCTCGGCATCGCCCGCCTGCACAACCTCGCTCTGGCCGGCTGACACACCCAACAAGGCCACTACGTGCCGAAGGCCGGCAGCGATAGACCGATCACTACGGCCGAGAGTCGCGGTCCCGCAGACCGCTGACGCCGCTGCCATCGGCGAAATGCTGACAAGCATGGGCCTGGCCGCGCGCATCGCGAAGCCCCCGGGTAGCTGCCGCTTCGATCCGATGCCCTTCGGGATCGAGCGGTATGCGCCGTCGCTCCCGACGTACAAGCACGGTGATGGCCACGGCCAGAATTGACGCCACGACCGCCAGCGCCGCAACCACGTAACCCATCGTCCTTCACAATCGCTTCAGACGGTCGTCGTGATCGACGGACCCAGCTTCGCTCGTCGAAGACTGCCTGACAACGGTACGTACCTGGTTGCTCGACTTGAACGGCAAGTTCCGGTATCAAAACCGGCTGGTCTTTGCCGCCTTTCGGTAACGCCCAGCCAACCCAGTCTCACTTCGCACCCGATGGGGGCGTCTGACATACGGGACAGCCTTTACGACGGATTCGAGATTAGCGGTCTCCTCCAGGAGGACGGGTCCTCCGATGGCGTCGAATCAGCCGCCCGGAGGACCTTGGAGTTATCTGGGCCCTCTACGGTGCCACCCCGCCGATCTGGCAGGCGCTCTGGCCTGACCAGGACAACCAGTTCCCGAACGAGGCTCACTGTGGGTGGCCCGTACTCGGGTAACCCCTGCTTTGAATTGCCCGGGACGCCGAACTCGCTGTTGAACAACGTAGAGCGGTGGGGGCGCTCGCTGTTCGGCGGTTCGTCAAGCAACTTCGTACGTTTGACAGGCCAACGGCCTGATCCATCATCTGCCGGACTACGTTGAGCCCAATGTGGACAGAGACGGCAACTGACCTGCCGTGCCCGGCTCCATGAGCATCCCGAATGCGGGAGACTGCCCGGGGAGCCTGGAGGGTAGGGACAGTGAAGATCGATCTGACTCAAGCGCGAGGCACAGTGCAGGCACTGGCCGACGAACTGGCTGCGCTGGACGGAACCGACGTGATCGAACGGCCGAGCCGCGAAGCACGTCGTTTGAACAGTCACACCAGTCGCACTCTGCTGCGCCTGGCGCACCTCGGTGACCGCGCCTCCGTGGAGATCATGGACGTGTACCACGACTTCAAGCTCCGGGATGATCCAGGGCAGGGAAGCGGCCACTGACGTGAACGAGGAGACCGGGAGCTTGCTGTTCGACGTGGCTGGCCGATTGGAGCGGGCTGTTCTCGAACGGGACTGCCCAGCCATGGTGGCGTTGCAAGGCGACCGGATTCTCGTGCTGTCCGATTACGACTACCTGCGGGACCAGGCCACCGCCGCCGCGTTCGAGCAACGCGCGGCG
Source organism: Streptomyces sp. NPDC001002 (assembly GCF_053599215.1). Lineage (NCBI taxonomy): Bacteria > Bacillati > Actinomycetota > Actinomycetes > Kitasatosporales > Streptomycetaceae > Streptomyces > Streptomyces sp. NPDC001002. Next base: position 11,201 of record NZ_JBSFLV010000081.1, read on the forward strand.
GAGAAAGCCCAGGAGAACCATACCTTTCGCTTCGTCTTCGCCGTGCCGCAGGTCTGGGTTGATACGGACGATGCGGTCCAAGCGCGAGCAGTGTCCAGCCATCCGCTGCGCGTGGGCGAACGTGAAGTTATTGCTTGGATGAGCTACGACGTCCACGACGGCGTGGACTACGGGTTTGTGCCGTATACGCGCCGCCCCAATGGTGAGCCGATCTTCGCCGACCTCGAGGTCTTTAATGATCTCGTCCGGCCTCGTGAACAAGCTCCGGGCTGGACTCTGTTGCGCGCTCTGACGAAGGATGGTGCCGGGCCGACTGCCCACTCGTAGAGGCCTACGGCGGCGGTCCTCTCGGCGGGTAGTCACCCGAGGGAGGAAAAGGTCGCGCGTCCTTGGAGTTCAGCGGCCCGGAGCAGCGTGGGGAAGCCGCTGCTCCGGGCTATGCAGTTGCACATTGCTGCCGTGAATCTGGTATGGCGGGACGGACATGGCAACCAGGCGGCCCAGTTATCTGCCTGGCAAGTAGAAGGGGCAGGGGCTATCGCCGTCAGTCGGGGATAGCCAAAGGGGCTGATTGCACGAACACGCCTGCAAAGAGGCAGAGTCGTGTCGTGACTCTCCGTGCAAGTCGGGTGTGCGGCCGGACGGTCGATTGGCGCATGTCGGCACAGGTTACCCTTCCTCTTCTTTATGTGTCCTTTAGTCGAAGATCGTTGATTGTTTAAGTAGGCGATCCTTACGATCCTCGCGTCTCGGACATGATCCCCATCGGGGGTGAACTCCACAAATGCATAGGGGGGCGTATCTATGCTGCAATCCAGACGCACTCGGCACAGACCTGTGGCGCTGGCTGTCGTACTCTTCTCGGTACTCGCGTGGCTCGGCCTGGGAAGCTTGACGCAGGCGGGTGCCACGAGCGCTTCCAGTGGCGACTTCTTTCCCGTCTCGCCTTCTTCGAAGATCGTCGATACCCGCTCTTCTCTCGGAGTCAGTGCGACGCTCGGCGCGGCATCCACCACCTCCTTCCAAGTCGCGGGTCAAGGTGGGGTGCCGTCCTCGGGGGTCTCGGCGGTGTCGCTGGTCGTCAAGGCAGTGAACGCGACATCGTCGGGCGGCTACCTGGAAATGTGGCCTGACGGAACGGCCAAGCCAGCTCCTGCCTCCACCGTCAACTTCTCGAGCGGCGACACAACGAGTAACTCGGCGATCATCGCGGTCGGGGCGGACGGCAAGATCGACGTCTACAATTCAAGCGGCACCGTCGACCTAGTCGTTGACGTCAGCGGGTACTTCACCTCGGCTGGGGGCGCCACTTCTCCCGGTGGATATGTTCCTGTCACCCAGGAGCGGGTCCTGGACACCCGGAACGGAACCGGAGCACCGGAGGCGAAGATCGCCCCGGGTGGAACGCTGAACGTCCAGATCGACGGCGAAGCCGGTGTTACTGACGAAGCGTCCGTGTACGCGAATCTCATAGTCCCCGCATCGGGAGGCGACGGGAGCCTGTACGCCTACGCCGCCGGCGGTTCGACCGGACAACCGGTCGTCGACTACAAGAGCGTCACTACCTCGCAGGGTGCGGTCATCCCGGTGGGAACAGGCGGCCAAGTCACCCTGAAGAACGGGTCTTCCACGCAGTCGATCGATGTCGTTCTGGACGTCTACGGATACTTCACGGAAGCTCCCTCGGGCGGAGGCGTATTCACCGCCGTCCAGGACCGCTTGCTTGACACTCGTACCTCCACAGCGATCCCGGCCGGCGGTAGCGTCAGCGTCGCGGTGGCCGGCAACGACGGTATCCCGACCTCCTTCGGTGCCGCGGCGCTCAACCTGATATCGACTGGCCAGCAGGCCCCCGGCTACTTGCGGGTCTGGCCCACCGGACAGACCATGCCTTCCATCACCTCGGTGGACAACTTCCAGGCCAGTACGTCAACTTCCGACTTGGTGATCGCCCAACCGGGCACTCAGGGCGCGGTGAGCATCTACAACGGCAGCTCTGGCACTATCCAGCTCATCGTCGACCTGCAGGGCTGGTTTTCCTCCAACCAGGATCCGGCGACGCCCGACCCTACTGACACTGCACCCGACCCAGAGGTAAGCGACCCGGGCCCCAAGCCGACCGGAGCCGTCTCCATCTCGCCGGCGCCCACGGTGAGCGACACCACGGACCCGACAAGCAGCCCGGCACCGCCGGTCACCGGAGTCGCCACGGTAGGAGGGGTGTTCACCAACGCCAGTGGCGTACCGCAGCAGAACCTGGGTGTCTCGGTCACTGCGGTCGACGGTGTCCCGGACGACGGAAGCGAAGCCCCGGATCCGGTCGTTGGTACAGCGACGACCAGCGCGGACGGCAAGTGGTCGCTCACCCTGCCCGACCCACTCCCCAGCACTCTGCAGACCCTGGCCGATGCCAACGGCGGGGTTCTCAACCTGGCGGCTACCGCCAGCGGTTCGGCAAGCGACGGCACATTCATCACCGGTACGGATTTCCTGAGTGCCGGTGTCGCACACGGCTCCGACTCCACAACGGCCTCGGCTGAGGTGCGAGCGGAGGCGACGCCGCATACGACCCCGATGTACGCCGACACGGTCACCACTGATGTGGACAACGCGCCCACCGACGCGCAGGTCGCTCTGAGCGCGGCACAGCGTGTCGAGGACGACGCGAGCAATGTCACGGAAGACAACACGGATCTTCCCACCTGGCAGTCCGCGACGGGCGACACATCCGCCTACAGTGCTGCCGTCGCTAACGGGACCGACTACAGCGCAGCGATCGTCACCCCTGATTCCTGCTTCAACTCCGCCACGACGCTTCACTCGAGGATCGTTTACACCACGGTCGGTGAGGCACACGCCTACTTCGACGCGAAGGCAAGCTTCGACTACACCAGCACCATGTCGAGCACCATCAGCATCGCCGTGAGCGTCAACCAGAGCAAGTGGACGCTCAGTGGCGAATCGTCACAGACCGGCTCCATGGGTCACTCCACCGGCTTCTCCGGAAAGGGACCGTACTTCGCCAAGCGGTGGCGGGTGCCGATCCTCTACAAGTACCAGCGTGTGCACACCATTTGTGCTCGCGAGAACACTCACACGTGGTATCGGATCATTCCTGCCGGCTACAAGATCCCCGCAGGCGGTGCCGTCGGATCGTACGGAAAAGACGTCAGCAGCAAAGACGGGCTGTCCGGCTATCTGAACTCCAACTCCAAGTGGCGCGGAGTCGTTACCCGGGGAAGCTACTTCGGTCTCGTGAGCGGGACCACGCGAAACGAATCGGGTGGAGTGAGCGTTTGGGGTGTTGGACTGAAGGTGTCCACCTCGTACGACTCGAAGCACATCCAGAAGGTCGAGGCCGGCGACAGCCACGTCGAACACGACATCTGGGGTGCGCGTGGACCGCTGGATGGGAACCCTGGTGTCTTCTACTCTTACTAGGAAGCTCGCGGCGATCGCGGTGGCAACGCTAGCTCTCGGCGCGTGCTCAAGTTCCCAGAACACGGTCCACACGGGTACGGCGCTCCGCGCAGAAGGACCTCAAAACGTGGGAGTGCTGGGTATCCCTCACGCGCAGATCGGCAAGACCTATCGTTTCGCGTTCCCGCCGTTCGTGAACGGTACGGACACAACGCTGGTCATCGAAGGCGTGAAGCTCACTCAAGTTCCTCAGGGAGCCAGGGTGATCGACTACCCAGTGTATTCAGTCAATGATACCGATGGGTACATCCTGGACAGTCAGGATGCACTCAAGGACCCGCGGGACATGACTCGAATGCCTAACTATGCCAGCAAGCCGATCGCGGTGAAACCGCACAAAAGAAGTGACTTCTATGCAATGGTCGCAGTTCGGGTGACCGCCCGGGTTCAACACCACCTGGGAGGTTGTCAGATCAACTATTCGCAGAAGGGTAAGGAATATCGGCAGACCCTGCGCTGCGACTTCGCACTCGACATGAAGTGACCACTGGTCAAACGTCAAGCTGCAATATCGAGGCTGCGCTGCGGAACGGAGGTAACCGCAGCGCAGCCTCGTGGTCGTGCCGACCGGGACTCACCGATTACTGGTGGTCCGCGACGACAGTAGACCGCCAACTCGAATGCGCCCTTACACGTTCAGGTGTTGGATGGCCTGGTGGCGCCAGCGTCGGCCAGCTCAGAGCCTCGCTAGTAGCCCACGGCCTGTGATCCAGCGCAGGCGAGTCCTCCGATGAAGCTGCAGTCAGCGAGGAAACCATTGCCCGGTTCAAGGACACAGAACTCGTTGCCCTCGGGGTCAGCGAGTACCACATGGGACGCGTCCGGCCCCTGGCCGACGTCGGCGTGCTGCGCGCCGAGGTCGAGCGCCCTGGCCACGGTCTCCTGCTGGTCTTCCAGGGAGGAACTGGTCAGGTCGACGTGCAGCCGGTTCTGGGCGGTCTTCTGTGTCTGGGAGGGACGGAAGCCGATGCGGTAGCCGGAGTCATTCCCGGACAGCAGGGCGACGTCGTCGTAGGAATCGTCGGCTCTCTCCAAGCCCAGGACGCCGGACCAGAAATACGCCAAGCTCTCCGGCTGGTGCCCGTCGAAGGAGACTGCGAAGAGTCGGCTGCTCATTGCGCCACGCATCCTCGGTCCGTTGAGTGCCCACGGTCGACAGAGCACCATGACGGCGCCTCGAACGAGGATCCTATGAGTGGGCTAGCCCAGTGGCTGGAGACGGCTACCACGGTCACGGTGACTGCCGCGCTTCTGCCCTTCATGCAGTCGCTGGCAACTCAGGCCGGGGCGCGGATGTTCGATGTGGGGCACGGTTTCATGGACCGGACAGTTCGGCGCCTCATAGAACGAGGCGCGATGGTGGAACGGTCTGTCGACGAACATGGTGGCTCACGGGGTCGGTGAAGCCTGAAGCACCACTGGGTCTGGAGCCCTCTGATCAGACGGGTTCATCGGCCCCGGCCTTGCGGTGATGACGCTAGTGATCAAGTCGATGATGTTCGTGGTCCGAGCCCCTCGCGGGAAACACCTCTCAGCTCACCGGGAGCTTCCGAGCCTCTTGCAAAGACCGAGGACCCCGCGGGCAGCTGGGGTCACGAACGGCTGATCGGATGACGGGCCATCAGAGCCCTTCCATTAGGGAGTCGCGTGCGTCCACGGCTGTGACCACCAGCATCAGACACTCCCGACGGAAGGACGTGAAACAAGCCCGTGAGGATCTTCTGCGGAATCGACTGGGACAGCGACCACTACGACATCGCCCTCGTCGTTGCCGACACGGCGCGACAGTCGCCGTTCACCACGGGCGTCGAGTGCCACACAGTGGTGATGCTCCTTGCCGATGTCGACTCCGGCCCAGATCCTGAACATGACCGCCTCCGTCAGCTGTTCGTTCTGCGGTCCCGCGGACGGCCTTGCCGACGTTGTCCTGCACAGCGATCAAGTCGCTTATCCCAATGAGCGGTTGTGACCGTCACGGGCTCCGGGCGGCCAGGTCTTTTCGGCCATCGAGCGGCGACGAGCTCACTGCCATACCCGGAACCCTCGGACTCACCGATCCTACGAATGACCGGCGTAGACCCGCGCCAAAACCGTAGGACAAGCTGAACGTGCCTTTGACCTTGGCCGGGTCCCGTGACACCTTCTGCCACGGAAGTTCGACCGGTCTTATCGGGACAATGTCACCAGCCCATGTCCCTGGCGACCGCCTCTTGAGCGACGGCAATCTCCTCAGAGGTGGAGCCGGTCAGGTCGATGTCAGCGTCCGACTCCAACCGGGAGAGCAGATCCGCCAGTGCCTGCTTCTGGGCGGGGTGCGTCACTGGCACTGAGTCGAGATCCGTACTCATCAACCAGTCGAACAGCACGACGGCATCGGCACGCCACATGCGTACGGTCACGGTGGGCAGATCGGCTGTCATGGGCACATGATGCCAGTTGGTGATCCAGGCTGACGTCAGTCGAATGGCCCCTCGAACTCGATCGTCCGAGAATGAATTGCCTGACGTAGAGGTGGCCTTCGTCCGATCCTTTGCTCCGTCACGGAGGCACGGGAACAGCGCGAAGCCCGTGATCGTGAGCTTGGCGCATCAGGGAAACCTCTGGGACGGTGTGGAATCTGATGCGGGGCCTGGGGCTTGTGCCCGAGGCCGCCGATCTGGTGATCGACGTCCTCGGGCGACAGACGACGAGCCTTTGCGGGCGGCGAGTCAGGTTCGGCTGTCTGCGCGCCCCACCGGATCTATTCGGCCCAGGCATGCTCCAGCTGGGTGCGGAAGGTGGCGGGCTTTCGCCCGATCAGTTCGGCCAGCGTCGAGTCGACAGCGGTGAACTCGCCATTGCGCGCCGCGGTAAAGATGCTCAGCAGCAGGTCGGCGATCGGGGCCGGGGCGCCGTGCGCCAGGGCCTGGTCTCGGAAGACGTCGTCGGGGACGACGGTGCGGGTGAAGGATCGTCCGGTGGTCTCGGACGCGATCTCGGCGATGGTGTCGAAGTCGAGCGCCGCCGGGCCTGTGAGCGGCGGAGTGGGCCCCTCGAAGTGTGCCTCCTTGGCGAGGATCACCGAGGTGGCCTCTGCGAGGTCGTCGTGGCCGGTCCAGGCGACGGGGCCGTCGGCGGGGAGGGCGATGTCGCCGGTGCGGCGGGTGGGCTCTAGGAAGTGCAGGGCGCTGGAGGCGTAGAAGCCGTTGCGCAGCGCGGTCCAGGGCAGGCCGGTGGCGTGCAGCATGTCCTCGGTCTGGGCGTGGTCCCGGCATGCCTGGAAGCGGGAGTCGTGGGCGGCGCCCATCTGGCTGGTGTAGAGGATGCGGCCGACGCCGGCCCGCACGGCGGCGTCGATGGCGGCGCGGTGGCCGCTGACGCATTCCTGGCCTGTGCGGTCGAGGGACACGAGGAGCAGTTGCTCGGCGCCCTCGAAGGAGTGGGCGAGCGAAGTGGGGTCGTCGAAGTTGCCCTGGCGGACGCGGACGCCGCGGTCGGCGAGGTCCTGGGCCTTGCGGGGGTCGCGGACGCTGATGCCGACGCGGTCGGCGGGGACGCGCTCCAGGAGGCGTTCGACGGTGCGGCGGCCGAGCTTTCCGGTGGCTCCCGTAACGATGATCATTGGGTTCTCCGTGAGATGTTTCCGATGGAATCATAGAAACGGTAATACTGGAATTTCCGCTGGAAACAGATCATCGGTATCATCGGTTCATGGCTACGCGCGACTCAACCGACAGCCCACGGCGACGCATCGTCGAGGCCGCCGTCGAGCTGCTGGAGAACGGCGGCCCTGACGCGGTGAGCACCCGCGCGGTCGCGACCGCGGCCGGAATGCAGCCGCCGGCGATCTACCGCCACTTCGGCGACAAGGAGGGGCTTCTTGAGGCCGTCGCCGAGCACGGATACGCGCAGTTCCTGGAGAGAAAGCGTGCGCAGCTCGACCCCGCCCCACAGGACCCGGTGGAGGAACTGCGCCGCGGCTGGGACATGGTGGTCGAGTTCGGGGTCTCCCGCCCCGAGCTGTTCGCGGTGATGAACCGGGCCATCGGCCGGGGACCGGACGCGGCACACCGCGCGGGCCTGGAGATCCTCCACGGGCGGGTGCGTCGGCTGGCGGCCGGGGGATGGTTGCGGGTCGACGAGGAGCTCGCCGCCCAGATCATCCAGGCGACCGGCCAGGGCGCGGTCACCACCTGGCACTCCACCCCTGCGGACCGCCGCAACCCGGCGCTGCTGACCATCCTGCGCGAGTCCATGGTCGCTGCTGTCACTCGCGCCGAGCCGGTGGTCCCCGCCTCGGAGTCCGGTCCTCCCGCGGCGGCCCGCGCGCTGCGCGCCGCCCTCCCCGACGGTGCCGATGTCCTGAGCGACGCCGAGCAGCGCCTACTGCGTGAGTGGCTCACGCGCCTGGCGGCGGACGATGGCGCGCCACATGCCTGACCACGCGTCAAGCGCTGCCCGAAGGCCAAGGGTGACGTGGTCGACGCCGACCTGACCAACGCGGGCAAGGTCCCGGTGACCGAACTGCCGGGAGCGGCGACGACATCCCCGCCGTCGGCGGCGCCGTGGACCTCGCCATCGGCGCCCAGGACGTCTACGTGATGGTGACGGTATTCACCCGCTCCGGAGAGCCGAAACTCCTGCCGCACTGCACCCACCGCCAGCGCCCGCGATCTCGCGGAGCGACTCGGCATCACGCTGCCTTATAGCCCGCGACACCATCTTGCTGAAAGCGCCGTGGCCCACGGGGGGGGGCTTCCTGCCAACGGGTTCTGACGTGTTCGCCTGATGCGGTACGGCGAACAGGTCACAGGTGTTGTCGCGCCTCGCGCCGCCGACGCTGTGCGGCCGGGTCCGCGACCGGCGCGGCGAGCAGGAGCCGTTGCGTGTAGGGGTGTTCGGGGTCCGTGGTGACCCGACTCGCCGACCCGGTCTCGACGATGTCGCCGCGGTGGATCACGCTCACGCGGTGGCTGACGTGCCGGATGACCGCCAGATCGTGCGAGATGAACAGGTACGCGACGCCGGTGCGGCGCTGGATGTCGACGAGCAGGTCGAGGACGCGGGCCTGGGTGGTGAGGTCGAGTGCGGAGACGGGTTCGTCACAGACGATGAGCCGGGGGGCGGGTGCCAGGGCACGGGCGATCGCCACGCGCTGCCGCTGGCCACCGCTGAACTCCCGCGGCAGTCGCTGCGACGCGTCCTTCGGCAGCCCCACCTGGTCGAGCAGCTCCGCCACCCGGTGTCGGGCCTCACTCGTCCCGCTGCCCTGGACGATGAGTGGTTCACCGAGGATGTCCCCGATGGTGAGGGCGGGGTTGAGGGAGGAGTACGGGTCCTGGAAGACGACCTGGATGTCCCGGGCCAGGGCGCGGCGCTCCGCGCGCCCGGCGCGGGTGATGTCGTTGCCCCGGAAGCGGACCGTGCCGCCGCTGGGCGCGACCAGGCCGAGCACAGCCCGGCCGATGGTCGTCTTCCCGGAGCCCGACTCGCCGACGACACCTAGGGTCTCGCTCTGCCCCACGGTGAACGACACGCCGTGGAGGACCTCGTGGGAGCGGGCTCTGAAGCCCCGCCCCGGGTAGGCGACGCGCAGATCGCTCACCTCCAGCAGTGTGGTCATCGCTTCTCCGTTTCGAGCGCGCCCGCCGGGGTGGCCGGCGGGTCGGTGCGCAGCGTGGTCTCGTCGAGGATCGAGTCGAGGAGCGTGCGCGTGTAGGGGTGCTGGGGCGCGCCGAACAGTTCTTCCGTCGTGCCGGTCTCGACGACCGTTCCCTCCCGCATCACGGCCACGCGGTCGCAGATGTCGGCGACCACACCGAAGTTGTGGGTCACGAGCAGTACGGCCATGTTGAGTTCCTTGCGCAGGTCGCGCAGCAGGTCGAGGATCTCCGCCTGGACGGTGACGTCGAGGGCGGTGGTCGGTTCGTCGGCGATGAGCAGCAGAGGCCGGCTGGCGACGGCGCCCGCGATGAGGACGCGCTGCGCCATGCCGCCGGAGATCTGGTGCGGATAGGAGCGGAAGGTGCGCTCGGGTTCGGGGATGCCGACCCGGGCGAGGAGTGTCAGTACCCGGTCGCGGGCCTCGCCCCTCGACACGGGCGTCGCCGCGCGCACGCCCTCGACGAGCTGGGCGCCGACCGTGCAGGACGGGTCCAGGTTGGACATCGGTTCCTGGGGGACGTAGGCGATGGACGTTCCCCGTACCGCTCGCAGTTCGCGTTCGCTCAGGCCGAGCAGTTCGCGGCCGTCGAGGCGGATCGAGCCGCGGGTTACCACTGCCTCCGCTGGCAGCACGCCCAGTGCGGCGAACGCGGTCTGGGTCTTGCCGGATCCGGACTCGCCGACCAGACCGAGGGTCTCCCCGGCCGCCACGCTCAGGGTGACGCCGCTGACGACCTCCTTCAGTTCGCCGGTCGGCGTCGGGTAGGCGATCGCCAGGTCGTCGACGGTGAGCAGTCCGGAGACGGTGCCCGCCGTGGCGGGCGGCCGGTACGCGGTGGCGGTGACGATCCGGGCCGGCTTCGGACGGCCGCCCTCCAGGGCGTCCCGCAGCGCGTTGCCGAGGAGCACGAGCGAGGCGGTGATGATCCCGAGGACGAGACTCGGCCACAGGAACTGCAGCGGTTCCTCGTACAGGTTGGTGAATCCCTCGGAGATCATCGCGCCGAAGCTGGGCACCGTGTTCGAGCCGACGCCGAGGAAGGCCAGGCCCGACTGGACGGCGATGGACGACCCGGCGAGGAACGCGGTGGCGATGATCACCGGTCCGCGCACCACGGTGAGGACATGCCGGCGCAGGATGCGCCGGTCGGGGAGTCCGGAGACCCGGGCGGCGTCCACGTACAACTCGTTCTTCACGCCGAGGACGAGATTGCGTACGAGCCGGTAGACGCCCGGGGAGAGCAGTACGCCGAAGATGACCATGGTGGCCTTGTAGTCGCCCTTGGTCACCGGTATCAGCACGATGAGCAGCAGCAGCCCGGGGAACGTCATGATCAGGCTGAACAGCCACTCGGCGACTCCGCGTACGCGCCGCCCGAAGTACCCGCCGACCAGCCCGGACGTGATCCCGATCGCGAGGGCGATGCTCGTGCCGATGAGCGCCGAGACCATGCTGGTGTTGATCGAGAACAGGAGCCTGGCGAAGATGTCGCGGCCGCTCTTGTCGCCGCCGAGCAGATAGCCGTGATCGCCGGCGCCGGCGTTGACCGCGTCCAGGTTCGCCTCGTTGGCACCGTGGGAGGTGAGGACGGGGGCCAGCAGCCCGAGCAGGACGATGACGACGAGCAGGCTCGCGCTGACGACGGCCTGGGGGTCGGCGATCAGTCGCCGCAGAGTGGAGCGGCGCCGCGTTTCCGCATTCGGGGTGGTCAACTGACGATCCTCGCCTTCGGGTTGAGCCAGCCGTTGAGGAGATCGACGACGAGGTTGACCACGACGACGAGCAGTACACCGAAGAGGCTGATGCCCATGATGATCGGCACGTCGCCCTGCAGGGAGGCGTTGAACGCGTACTGACCGAAGCCCGGCAGGGCGAAGATCTGCTCGATGATCAGGGCCCCGCCGAGCATCTGGATGAACTCCAGGGACAGGACCGTGAGGGCCGGTCCGGCGGCGTTGCGCAGGGCGTGCCGCAGCACGATGGAGCGGGTGGGGATGCCTCGGGTGCGCAGGGTGCGGACGTAGTCCTTGCGCAGTTCGCCGATCATGGCGCCGCGGATCTGGGAGGTCAGGCTGGCGACCCCGCCCATCATCAGGGCGACCACGGGAATGGCGATGGAACTCGCCCAGCGGGCCGGGCTCTCGCTGAAGTCCGTGTATCCGGTGGCCGGGAACACGTGCAGCTTCACGGCGAACACATAGACCAGCGCGATGGCGACGAGCAGGCTCGGGACGAGGTAGCCGGTCATCGCGGCGCCCTGCGCGAACCGGTCGACGGCGCCGCCGCGTGCGGCCGCGGCCACCCCCAGGGCGACGCTGATGACCGAGGTGGCCAGCAGCGCGACGACGACGATCGACAGGGTGACGCCGAGCCGGGCGGTGATCGCGGAGCGGACCGGTTCGCTGGTGAAGTACGAGGCGCCGAGATCTCCGCGGGCGGCGTGCGAGAGCCAGTCGACGTACTGCACCGCCAAGGGCCGGTCGAGACCCATCCGCGCCTTCTGGGCGGCGATCTGCCCCGGTGTGGCGCCGTTGCCGAGGACACTGCTCGCCACGTCCTCGAAGGACGTGCTGAGCAACAGGAAAGTGATCATGGTCACCAGGACCGCGAGCACGAGGCCCGCGGTCAGGCGACGCAGCACATAGACCGTCATGGGTGGCCGCTCACCCTCCGGACCGCGACGAGTCGGCGACGCCGAACTGCCGGACGGTGGACATCGTGGAGGAGCCGTCGCCGAGGTAGGCGATGCCCTTCTTGGTGGCCCAGTCGCTGCCCAGGTAGAAGACGGGCGCCAGCCACGCGTTGTCGACGCCGAACGCGTTGATCTCCCGGTAGATCCCGGCGGCCTTGGCCGGGTCGAGTTCCCGGGCGGCCTGGTCGAGGAGCTTGGTCAGCTTCGGGTCGGTGGAGCGGAAGACGTTGCGGAAGCCGGTCGGGGTGTAGAAGCTGCGGGTCATGATCGCGTCGGAGGCGAGGCCCTCCACGAGCAGGAACATGGGGTACTTGCCGGAGGCGACGGCGGTGGTGGTCTGCTGGGCCGGCACCGGTTCCCAGGTCACCTTGATGCCGATGTCGGCGAGGGCCTGGGTGAACAGCGGCTCGAAGGACTTGGTGAAGACGAGGCTCGGCATGGTGACCTTGAAGCCGTTCGGGTAGCCGGCCTCGGCGAGCAGCTTCTTGGCCCCGGCGACGTCGTAGGGATACAGCTGGTTGAGCGCCTCGTCGTAGGCCTTGCTCTTCGGGTTGAACAGCTGGTCGGTGGCCTTGCCGGAGCCGCGCAGCACCTGCGTGACCATCTTCTGCCGGTCGAAGGCCATGTTGATGGCCTTGCGGACGCGCAGATCGCCGAGCGGCTTCAGCTTGGTGCCCGCACGGTCACCGAGGACGAGGAAGGCGCCCGCGGTCGCCTGCACATGCGTGATCTGGAAACCGGCCGCCTTGAGCGCGGGCAGCTGGGAGACGTCGGCGGTGCCGGCGTTGGTCTCGCCCGCCTTGAGGGCGTTGGCGGACGCGGTCGGGTCGGTGATCACCCGGATCTTGACCGTCTTGAAGGGGTACGCCTTCTTGTTCCAGTAGTCGTCGCGCCGGTTGAGGACGTACACCGAGCCGTTGACCGTGGTCTTCGGATCCAGGGTGTACGGCCCCGAGCCGACCGGGTTCAGAGTGGTGCTCTTGTTCGCCATCGTCTTGGGGTCGCCGATCACACCGGGCGACGTCGACAGCGCGGCGAGCAGTGAGGCGTCGGGCTGCTTGAGCTTGATGGCGACCGTCGAGGCATCGGGGGCCTCGACCGAGGCGACGGAGGCCAACGACAGCTGGCTCTGCCCCGGCGTCGAGCGGATCCGCTCCAGGGTGGCCTTCACCGCGTTCGCGTCCACCGGGTCGCCCGAACTGAACTTCATGTCCTGGCGGATCTTCAGAGTCAGCGTGCGGCCGTCCTTGGAGTACGACCAGCTCTGCGCGGCGCCGGGGTGGAGTTCGCCCTTGTTGTCCTGGAGAAGGAGCGTGTCGAAGATCGAGTCCCAGACGTAGGTCTGCTGGCCCTCGACGAGTTGGGCGGGGTCGAACGAGTTGGGCGTGCCGAGGATGGACAGCGCGAGGGTCTGGTCGGTGCCGGAGCCCGACGCGGTGGTCGGGCCGCTGTCGCACGCCGAGGTGACCGTGGCCAGCAGGGCTACGGCGGCTACGGCGGCCAGGGCCTGGGAGCGCTGTCGCGGCCGTGGCCCGGGCCGGGAAGGCGAGAAGCAGATGCGCATGGTGGATTCCTTCGTCCTGGAACCTGGAGGGCCGAGGCCTTCGTCAGTGCGTCGGTAGGGCGGTGCGGTCATGCACCGGTGCACGAGTGGGCCGACACACGCGTGGGGGTGTGCGGCGGAGCCCTGAGTGACGTCGGCATGCGGTGGTGAGCAGGGCCCGTTGCGGCGGTGGCTGATCCGCCGGTGCACCCTGTCACGTGAACAGTTACCACGTGGTCGGATTTCATTCGGAAGGTAAGCCCCGGCGGGAGGCGCGGGAAGAGTGGGGACCGCGTTCGTAACCAGAGCGTTATCCGGCGTGAACTCGCCGCGTCCCGTCCCTTGCGCTCATGGCCGCCGCCGCCCACAATCCGAACAGGCCGCGAAACGTTAAGGCTTGGAAGGTTTTTGGAATGGTGATGCGGGATTCGGAAAGAGGAAGCGCACTGTGACCCAGGCCAAGGCTCGCGGCCCGTACACCAAGACCCCGGCGAGGCGGGCGGAGATCGTCCGGGCGGCGCGCGAGAGCTTCGCGGAACACGGGTTCACGAAGGCTTCGCTACGGGACATCGCCGAGCGGGCCGACATCACCCACGCCGGTCTGCTGCACCACTTCCGCACCAAGGACGACCTGCTCGCCGCCGTGCTCGCCGAACGCGACACGGAAGAACGGCGGTACGCCGAGTCGAAGGTCCCGGACATGGACCACCTGGCGCCGTACCTCGGCGACATGCTGCGCCACCACCAGAAGTCCCCCGAGTTGATGCGGCTGTGGATCGAGCTCGCGACGGCCGCCTCACGTCCGGAGCATCCCGCACACGGATACTTCGTGCAGCGCTACGCCTGGGGAAGCGAGCAGTTCGCGCGGGGCATGCGCGGCAAGGCGGACAGCGGAGAACTGCACGAGGCCATCGCCCCCGAACACGCCGCCACCCTGCTCCAAGCCGTGCTCAACGGCCTGCAGTTGCAATGGCTGCTCGACCGGGATCTCGACATCGTCGGCCCGGTCCGGGCCTTCATGAAGATGACCTTCCCGCAGGCCGCACCACCAGAGGACGAAGAATGAGACCTGGCGCTCTCGCCGTCCAGCTCTACAGCGTGATCGATGCCCTGGAGGCCGACCGCCCCGGCACGCTCGCGCGCCTGGCCACGCTCGGCTTCCGTCACGTCGAGCCGTTCGCGCTCGGCCTGTGGAACACGCCTCCCGACGAACTGGCCGCCACCGCACGTGCGTTGCGCGCGGACCTGGACGAGGCCGGCCTCGGTGTCAGCTCGGTGCACATCGCCGTCTCGGCCGACGGCCAGGCAGCCGCGGTCGAGGTCTGCCGCATCCTCGGCACGGACACCGCCTTCGTGCCGGTTCCGTGGCTCGTCGACGGCTTCGACGAGCGGTCCCTGGAGAGCCACGACGGAGTGCGCGCCTTCGCCGGCCGGCTCAACGCGGCGGCGCGGGAGCTGGCAGGGGCGGGGATCCGGCTCGGCTACCACAACCACCACTTCGAGTGGGCGCGGCTGCCGGGCGGCGCCCACGCCTTCGACGTGCTGTGGGATCTGCTCGACCCCGAGGTCCTCGCCGAGGCCGACGTCTACTGGGCCGCCGTGGCCGGCCAGGACCCGGCCGAGGTCCTGAAACGTCTCGGAGAACGCGCCGTGGCCGCCCACCTCAAGGACGGGCCCGCCACATTGGACACACCGCAGACGCCCATCGGTACGGGGGACATCGACATCCCGGCCGCGCTGGGTGCCGGGACCCATCTGCGCTGGCACATCACGGAGATCGACCGCACCGAAGCGGACCGCTTCGAACTCCTCGCGGCCAACCGGCAAGCGCTCCTGGAGGGTGGCCTGACCGTCCCCTGATACTCCCTCAGCCGTGGTTGCCCCGTGGAGGGACCCGTGCCGTGGCCGACGGGGACAGGGGCGCGGACATGATCGAGCCCGAGCGGAAGCCGGTCACCAGCGAGGAGACCGTCGACTCCGGCGGTACTGCGTCGTTGTCGCCGACTCCACGGACGCCGGTCGACGACCGTTTGCACCCAAGAGGGCTGGAAGCCTTCGTTTCCCCATACTGGGCCTGTCGTTGGAGGTGGCATGACTGCGGCAGGGGATGAGGACGGGGCTTCGGTGGCCGTCGTCCGGCTGACGGGCGCCTACTGGCTCACGCACGAGGGCAGTGACTGCGCATGGTGTGGCGCATTGTTCGGTTCAGGCAAATCCGATGCGACAACGGATGTCGCGGGACGTGCCGATCACGCCGCACGGAGTGAGAGTCGGGTGCCGAGGTGGATGGATCAGGTACGAGTGGTGATAGTGCCGATGGCGGTGCTGGTCGTGGCCTCCGCGTTGGCGGCGGCGCTGTTGTGATCACGAGTCAGGTGCGACAGACGCGTTGAAGAATTCGCAACCGGGCGACGGCGTTCAGGAGTCGGGCCCGGGTGGGGGCGGGAGAGTAAGAGGTAGTGGTCGCCATTGACCGCGATGGCCGTCAGTACGTGCTGGATGTGGACCTCGCCGGTCGACTCAACCCGCCTTCCCCACGCGGCGGGAGGCGCTGAACCTGCCGCAGGGAAGGGGTTCCACCGTGGTGCCGTCGGGGAAGACGACGCGTGCGGTGGTGGCCGGCGGGACGTCGACCGTGACGGTGAGCAGGTCGCCTGCCGTTCGCCACTCGACGGCGATCGTGCCCTGCGGGGACTCGTGCGTGCCCCGGGCCCACGGCACGGACGGATGCGGGACGGGCGCGACCTCGAAGGACTCCCAGGCGACCGACCTCGGTATCTGCCGCAGGCCCAGGACGTGGGTGTGCAGGAAGCGGACCACCGCGCCTTTGCTGTAGTGGTTGAGCGACTCGTGCGCTGTGCCGGTGTCGTCGACGCCCTCCCAGTCCTCCCAGATGGTGGTGGCGCCGCGGTCGAGCATGTACAGCCAGGACGGCGCGGTGCGCTGGAGGAGCAACTCGTAGGCGAGGTCGGGGTGACCCGTATCGGCGAGGACGGGGAGCAGGTCGCCGGTCGCGAGGAAGCCGGTGCCGAGATGGGTGTCGGCCGCACGGATCAGCTCGACCAGGCGCGCGGCGGCGGCTTCGCGCAGTCCACCGGGGACGAGGTCGAGCGACAGCGCGCGTACATAGCCCGCCTGGGTGTCCCCGACGGTGCGTCCGTCGGGGGAGAGGAACTCGGTGCGCCACGCGTCACGTACCCGCTCGGCGATCTCGGCGTAGCGGTCCGCGTCCTCGGTACGGTCCAGCACTCGTGCCACGCGGGCCAGGGTCGCCGTCGAGCGGTACAGGAAGGCCGTACCGATCTCGCCCTTGTCGGCCAGGAACCAGGCGACGGGATCGTCCTTGACCGGGTCGACACGGCTCCCGTCGGCCGCCTTCACCCGGGGCTCGGTCCACTCACCCCAGTGGAAGGAGCCGTCCCACAAGTACCGCTCGTGCGGCAGCGGTTCGGCCGAGCGCTCGGTCCGGGACGGGTGACGGAGCGTACGGGCGGTCGTGAGCGCCCATTCCACCCAGCCGACCATCGCCTCCCAGTTCTCGGCCAGCACCTCCCGGTCGCCGTACGCCTCGTACAGCTCCCACGGGACGGCGACGACGGCGTCTCCCCAGCCGGCCGAGCCGGTCATCAGGGCGAACTGGTCGTCGAGGTGGTGTTTCATACGGCGTCCGTCGGGCGAGAAGTTGGCGATCCGGCCATCGGGCAGCTGGTCGTCGCGGACGGAGCACAGCCACTTGCGGCTGAAGCCCAGGACGTCGTAGAGGCGTGTCGCGGTGGGGGCGAAGACCTGGTAGTCGCCGGTCCAGGCGAGGCGTTCACGGGTCGGACAGTCGGTGGGCACGTCCACGGCGTTGCCGCGGAAGCTCCATTCGGCGATCTCGTGGAGGCGGTTGAGATCCTCGTGTCCGCACATGAAGGTGCCGGTGCGGCGCAGGTCTGAATGGACGACCCGCATGACGACGCTCGCCGGGTCGAGCGGGGCGCCGTCGCGTCGGACGCGGGCGTAGCGGAAGCCGTGCACGGTGTGGCGCGGCTCGAACGTCTCACCGCCGCCCGCGGACACCACCTCGTCGCGCTGGACGAAGGGGATCGATGCCTGGCCCGGCCGGGTGGCGTCGAGGTGAGTGGTCGTCAGGTCGCCGTCGGGGCCCAGGTGTTCGCCGTAGTCGATGACGGTACGGGTCCCGGCCGGTCCGAGGTCGCTCAGAGTGATCCGGCCGGAGGCGTTCTGACCGAAGTCGGCGATCCAGAGCCCGTCCCCGATCCGCTGGACCGATTGTGCGGGGCGCGACCCCACGACCCGCACCGGCGGTGCCGGCGACCAGGTGATCGCGGGTGCCTCGACCCGGTCCACGAGGACGGGCCGTTCGGTGCCGGGCCCGACGCGGAAGTCGGTGGTCTGCCCGTCCATCAGGTCGGCCCGGGTGATGGCCGACTCCGCGCTTGTCCACGTCCCGTCGGTACGGACGACCTGCCGTGTGCCGTCCTCGAGCATGAGGTGGAGTTCGGCCCGCGCGCCGGGCACCGATCCCCAGCCGGCCGGTTGGCGGAAGGCGCCCACCTGGCCCCGGTACCAGCCGTCGGACAGCAGGATCTCGATCCGGTTGTCGCCCGTGACGACGGCTTCCGTGACGTCGTAGGCCTGGGCGTAGAGCGTACGGTCGTACGAGGTGGCGCCGGGCGTGAGTTCGGCGGTGCCGGCCCGTTCGCCGTTGACGTACGCCTCGTACACCCCGAGTGCCGTCGCGTACAGCCGTGCCGAGCGCACCCCGGCCCGCACCGGGCACCGGGCCGACAGCGCGTATGCGGGTCGCCTGCCGTATCCGCGGTCGCCGGACTCGGCGGGACTGATCCAGCTCGCCCGCCAGTCGGCGGCCATCAAACCGCTCTCGAACGTGTGCCACCGCGACCACGGCGAGTCGCCGTCGGCGCCGAGCGCCCGGACCCGCCAGGCCACCCGACGGGCGCTGTCCAGCGCCGCCCACGGCCAAGGGAAGAAGCGGTGCCTGCCCACCGCAGTGGTCACAGCGGGCCGCGCCTCGTCGTCGACGGCGCACTCCACCTCGTACGCCACCGGGTGTGCCGCGTCCGACGGCGGCTTCCACGACAGCCGGGGTGTGGGCCCCGACACGGGGAAGCCGTCACCGCTGCTGTCGATGCCCAGGTCGTACGGTGCGTTGTGCATGTTGTGCCTTCTCCGAACTCGGTGGAACAGGATGGTTCTCGGGACGCCGGCCGGGGCGGCGCTACCGGACAGACTTGATCTTGAACTTGACGATGAGGCCGCCGACCAGGGCCAGGACGGCGCCGATCAGGTAGAGCCGGGTGTAGTTCTTCTCGCCGCCGTCGCTGACGCCGAGGGTGACGACGAGCGAGGCGATCAGCGGGGCGACGGCGCTGGGGATCTTCTGCGCGAAGGCGACGACGGCGAGATAGCGGCCGGCCTCGGTCCGGTCAGGCAGGACGGCGAACACGATCGCCTGGTCGACGGCGCTGAACAACGCGATGGCGAACTGCATCAGCACCGCGCCGACGACCAGTTGGGGCAGCGAGTGGGCGAACGCCTCGGTGACCGCCCCGGCGACGAACACCGCGGAGCCGATCAGGGCGAACAGCTTGCGCCGGCCGAGCTTGTCGGAGAGGAAGCCGCCCCCGATGGCACCGCCGGCAGCGGCCACCACGCCCACGGTCCCGATGACCGCCACGATCCCGGCGACTTCCTTGACCGGCAGGTCGAGCCGCTGCGCGTAGAAGAAGGTGCCGAAGGTCGTGTTGAAGTACAGGCCCATGAAGAAGACGAACCGGCCGAGCCAGTTCCAGCCGAAGTCCGGGTACTTGCGCGGGTTGAAGCCGTAGCTGGCGACCATGCTCCGCAGGGTCACGCCGCCGGTGTGCACGAGCGTGCGGGAGTCGCCCTCGGGCTTGAACACCGGGAACAGGATCACCAGGGCCGCGCCCAGTACGCCCGGGACCAGGAACACCAGAAACGTGCTGGAGGCCACCCCGTACGCGAGGCCGATGCCGATCACGGGGGCGATCTGGGTCATGACACTGGTCAGCGCCGAGACCCGGCCGCGCTGCTCCTCGGACACTCGGTCCGCCTGGACGTTCTGGACGGCCTGCCCGGTCGTGGACCAGCCGATCATGCCGACGACCCACGCCAGGCCCAGCAGGAGGACCGACGGTGCGAGGGCCACTCCGACGAGCGCGACGGTGCCGAGGAGGGCGCCGCTGATCATGAAGGGGGTCCGGCGGCCGAGCCGGGAACGGGTCCGGTCGCTCCAGAGGCCGATCAGGGGGCTGAGGACCAGGTAGACGAACTGCGCGGACCCGGTGACGTAGCCGAGCTGTTCCTCGTGCCCGGGTGCCAGGTCGGAGATCCGCACCGCGAGCGAGTAGGAGAGGGGCACCATCAGGGCCAGGGACCCGCCGAAGCTGGCGATCATCAGCCAGAGGAGGTAGTCCCTGCCGACCGTCTGCAGCGGCGGTGCCTCGATCTCGGGCTTGGCGGGCGGCTCGGTGGGAACCCCGACGGCGTCCTGCGGCGACACCGTCAAGGGGGACCCCACCACGCTGACGTCTCGGTCGGCGTGAGGCATGAGGACTCCTTTGTCGCATGGTCACGAGGTGTGGCGGCAGCCGGCGGCACGGTCGATGCCGTACCGCCGGGATCCCGGCTCGGGCGACGCCGGTGAGGGACGCCCGGGGCTGCGGCGAACGCACAACAGTGGTGGCCGTGGCCTTACGCCGATGGGTGCCGGGGTCGAGACATGGGCCGCCTGCTCGGTTACGAGGCGCAGTGGCAGCCCAGTGCTGCGTAACGAAAGCACGGTGCCGCGCGCCCCCGCAGGTGTCAGTCGGCCGTGGCCTCGCCGGGCTTGCGGCCGCCCAGACCCTGCCAGCGCCGGCGCAGGGCGAACGCGGCGGACTTGGGCTTGCGGTCGCGGGTGAACACGCCCTTCTTGTTGCCGTCGACGCGGTGGATGCCGGGAGAGGTCTGGAAGTCGGCGAAGTTCCAGACGTGTTCGCCGACGAACTCCGGGATGCGGTCGAACACGCGGTGGTACATGGCGAGGAAGTCGCTCTGGTACTCCTCGCTCCACGGCGTGTCCCAGACGGAGTGCAGGCCGGGCTGGGTGTCGGCGCCGTACTCGGACATCATGACGGGCTTGCCGAAGCGCTGGACCCACCCACGCAGGTCCTGCTCCAGATACCCCTCGGCGGTCGCGAGGTCGCCCGTGAACAGGTACCAGCCGTAGTAGCGGTTGATGCTGAGCACGTCGAACAGGTCGCCGATCTGGTCGTTCTGCGGCGTCGCGAACATGACGGCGGCGTAGGTGAGGGGCCGGGTCGGGTCGAGCTTGCGGGCCAGTTCGACCAGGGGCTCGAAGTAGTCGCGGGCGCCGTCCTCGTTGGAGGCCGGCTCGTTGGCGAGACACCACATCACCACGCTCGGGTGGTTCCTGTCCCGCTCGATCAGCTCCCGCAGGTGCTGGGCGTGGACGTCCCGGGTCGTCCCGCCGAAGTTCTCCGGCGCGAAGGTGGGGGTCGGCGGGATGCCGGTGAGGCCGCCCTGGACGCCCAGGTTGAGGCCGACGGCGGCGGTCTCGTCGATCACGACGATCCCGTGCCGGTCGGCGAAGTCCAGGACCTCTTCGGCGTAGGGATAGTGGGAGGTGCGGAAGGAGTTGGCGCCCGTCCACTCCATCAGTTGGAAGTCGTGGACGAGGTAGGCGTCGTCGTGGCCCTTGCCGCGGACCGGGGTGTCCTCGTGCTTCCCGAAGCCGGTGAAGTAGAACGGCTCGCCGTTGATGAGGAAGTCGGTGCCCCGCACCTCGACGGTCCGGACGCCGAAGGGCTGGGTGTAGCTGTCCACGGTCTCGCCGTCGACGGCCAGTTCCACGACGAGGTCGTAGAGATAGGCGGCGCCCGGCTGCCAGAGCGTGACGTCCTCGATGCGCAGGACGCCCTCGGGGCCGTGGCCCTCCGCGACGGTCCGGCCGGACTCGTCCACCGCACGCACCCGCACGGTGACGGTGTCGGCGTGCTCGCCGTCGGTCTCCACGCGGTACTCGACGGTGCCGGCCGTGCCGTCCCGTCCGGTGACGACGGTGACGTCCTCGACGAAGGTCGTCGGCGTGCTGTACAGGCGGACCGGGCGCGCGATGCCCGCGTAGTTGTAGAAGTCGTGCAGATACGACTGCCGTTCGCGGCCGTCGGGGCCGGTCGTGACGGTGCCGGGCGGGATCGTCACGTTCGTCAGCCGGTTGTCGACGCCGACCGTCACCCGGAACGCGGCGCCGGGCTCGACGACACCGGTCAGATCCGCCTCGAACGGGGTGTAGCCGCCGCTGTGCTCGGCCACGAGCCGTTCGTCCACGTAGACCTGCGCGGCGTGGGTGACGGACCCGAAGCGCAGGACCACGCGTTCGCCGGCCCAGCCGCGCGGCACGCGCACGTCGCGCTGGTACCAGACGACTCCGACGTGGTCACGGATCTCCGGGTCCACGAACAGGTCGTTGTAGCTGGCGGGCACGGGGACTTCGAGCGGTGGGACGATACGCGACGCCCACGGGGTCGCGCCGGCCCGGGTGCCGAGAGCGAACCGCCACAGGCCGTCGAGGCCGACGAGGTCGCGGGTGGGGGTGGTGCGGGGCGAGAGCATGGGGTTCCTACCGGGTCGTCGGGGCGCTGGGGGCGGTGTGCCGTTACAAGGTCTCGCCGGCGTCGGCGAGGAGCGTGCTGCCCGTCATGAAGGCCGAGAGGTCGCTGGCGCAGAACAGCACCACCCGGGCGATGTCGTCGGGCACGCCGAGCCGGCCGAGCGGGCCCGGCTGCATCACGGACATGAACGAGTCGGCGTCCACTCCGGCCGCCGCGGCCGCCGCCATGTTCCCCTCGGTCGGTACGAACGTCGGGGCGACGCCCAGTACGCGGATGCCGAACGGGGCGAACTCCAGGGCCAGTTGGCGGGTGAGGCCGCGCGCCGCGTGCTTGGAGCCGACGTACGCGGCGAGCCCGGGTGCCGTCCCGCGGAACCCGGCCGTGGAGACGACGTTGACGATGACGCCCCCGCCGCCGGCTTCGCTCATCCGGCGCGCGGCCTCGCGGGAGCCGAGGAAGACGCCGCGGGTGTTGACCGCGAACACCTCGTCGAAGGCTTTGTCGGACATCTCCAGCGCGGGCACGCTGGGGAAGATCCCGGCGTTGTTCACCCAGATGTCGATGCCGCCGAGCTCCCGCACCGCGAGGTCGGCGGCGGCCACGACGCTGTCGGTGTCGGTGACGTCCAGATGGGTGCCCAGGGCGCGGCCGGGGCCTCGGGCGCCGAGTTCCTCGGCGGTGGCGGTGGCGAGCTCGTCCTGGATGTCAGCGACGAGCACGTCCGCTCCGGCTTCGGTCAGCCGCTCGGCGACGGCCCGGCCGAGTCCCTGGCCCGCGCCGGTCACGACGGCGCGCCGCCCGCTCAGCGAGACGAGTTCGGCCAGGGACTTGGACGAGACGTCGGGTACGGAAACCTGCACGGTGTGTCCCTTCGGTGGAAGTGCGGTCAGATCCGGCCGCGGCGGGCGGTCTCGCCCAGCCATGCGAGAGACGGCTTGGGGCGGCGCTCGAACGTCTCGCGGTCGACCTCGACCAGACCGAACGTCGGCGCCCAGTGGCCCCACTCGTAGTTGTCGAGCAGGCTCCAGTGCAGATAGCCGCGTACGTCCGCCCCGTCGGCGATCGCCTTGCCGAGGTGCTCCAGGGCCTCGCCCGTGTAGGCGATGCGACGGGTGTCGTCAGCGGTGGCGATGCCGTTCTCGGTGATCAGGATCGGCAGGCCGCCGGTGAACTCGGCGGTGTGCCGTACCGCGATGCCCAGGGCGTCGGGCCGATAGGCGGTCCCCACCAGCGTGTTGTCCGGGTGCGGCGGGTAGGGCTCGATGCCGTCCGGGCTGACCCACGGGCTGGAGTACGACTGCACGCCCACGAAATCGTCGCCGCGCGACCCCTCCAGGTAGAGGTCCTCCCAGACCCACTCCAGCTCCCGCTTCTTCTCCTCCGCCCCGGGACGGGCGACGAAGGCGCGGTTGGCGACCGTCCAGCCGACCTTGGCGCCGGCGCGCTCGCGCAGGACCTCCCGCGCGGCATGGTGCGCCTCGACGAGCCGCGCGCCGATGGCCGCGTCGGGGGCGGGCAGCGCCGGTCGGGGCCCCTCGTTGTCGAGGGTGGGACTCTGCCACTCCCCGGCGGCCTGCGCGCTCTGCATCGCCCGGGCCATGCCGACCATGATGGCCAGCATGTTCGGCTCGTTCATGGTGACGACCCACTCGACGCCGTCGAGGATCGGCGCGACCGTCTCGACGTACGCCCGGAAGCGGTCGACCGCGCGTTCGCCGAGCCAGCCGCCCTCCTGGGCGAACCAGAGCGGGCTGGTGAAGTGGTGCAGGGTCACGACCGGGGTCAGACCGAGTTCGAAGGCCGTTTCGATCATGCGCCGGTAATGGGCGAGTTCGGCGCGCGACACCATGCCGGGAACGGGCTCGATACGGGCCCATTCGATGCCGAAGCGGTAGGCGCCCAGCCCGGCGTCCGCGAGCAACTGCATGTCCTCGCGGAACCGGTGGTAGCTGTCGCAGGCGTCGCCGCTGCGCTCCATGCCCGGGATGCGCCCCTCGTTCGCCCAGAAGTCGCTGTTGAGGTTGTTGCCTTCGATCTGGTGCGGGGCTGTGGAGGCTCCCCAGAGGAACCCGGGCGGGAATTCGGTCATCGTCGACTGCTTTCCTGAGTGTCGGTGGGTTGGGCCTCGTGGCACCCGGGCCACGGATCGGCCGTTCGGGCGCGGTGAGCAACGGCCCGAGCACGGAGGGGCGTTGAGGATTGAGCGGGCTCTCCCGCAGGGCGGGTTGCGACCTTTGCCGGTTCGTCGGTTCGTGAGTGCGAGGTTGCGACCCGCCAACACCTACCGTGTGGTTAGTTTTCGTCTGGACGGTAGACCGGGATCGGAAGGGCGGGAAGGCTGCCGCTCGGCTTCGTGATCAGAACGTTACGCAGCAACGTCTCGGCCGGTGGGGCCCGGGCGCG
This sequence comes from Streptomyces sp. NPDC001002, assembly GCF_053599215.1. NCBI lineage: Bacteria > Bacillati > Actinomycetota > Actinomycetes > Kitasatosporales > Streptomycetaceae > Streptomyces > Streptomyces sp. NPDC001002. Next base: position 35,626 of record NZ_JBSFLV010000081.1, read on the forward strand.
CGGTGAGCGGGGCGGGAACGAGCGGTCCGTATGCCGAGGTGGCAGCCCATGGCGACGATTCGCCTAGGGCGTACCGGAGGTGGCGGGGGCGCAATTGGCGCGCGAGGGAAGCGCGCTGCGGCGCGGACGGTTCGTCGCCGCCCTCTGTGGGTGAGATCCCTCGGGTCGCCCGCGAGGCCGTGCGCGAGCGTGCTTCAGAGGGTGTGGGATGCGTTGGTCGGCGCTACGTTCACTGGTCGGCGCGGTCGTGATCGAAGAGCAGACGTACGAAGTCGGTGACGGGCCCGACGATGTCGAGGTCCTGGTCCAGCACCCACTGCAGCTGGAGCCCGTTGAGCACGGCGTGGAAGAGGACCGCCGCGCTCTCCGGGCTGACGCCTTCGCGCAGCCTGCTGTGCGCGTCCTCGCTGTCGAGTCCCTCGGCGAACTGGGTGCGCCCGCGTTCGTAGCGTTCGACAAAGTAGGCGTGGGCGGGATGATCCGGCCGTGCGGCCGCGGCGGCGAGCTCGATCCACAGGCGCATCAGTTCGGGGGCCCTCTGGTGGTGGCGGATGAGCTCGCCGAGATAGGGGGCGAGCTGGTCCGGGCTGTCCACTGCTTCCAGGCCCTGCTGCCATTCCTCCGCGTCGCGTTCGGCGAGTACCTCGGCGAGGAGTTCGTCCTTGTTCCGGAAGTGGTGCAGGAGGCCGGCGTGGGTGATGCCGGCTCGTTCCGCGATGTCGCGCAGGGAGGCTTTGGTGTAGCCGTTCTCGGCGAAACTGTCGCGTGCCGCTCGTACGATCTCCGTCCTGCGGGCAGGTGTCTTGGCGTACGGTCCACGCGCTTTGGCCTGGCCCACGGTGCGCTCACTCTCCTCGACGAAGCCCGGTCCGGGACGGTCCTGCGCGGCTGCTGAGACCTCAAAGCTTCCCACATGGTCAAGATTCGTGTCTGCGCACACCCTTCCCCTGTCTGTCGCACGGGTCTAACGTCTGACCGGAAACCAACCGTGCGGTAAGGGTTGGCCGCCGACCCGGTCGGGGAGCCGGCCGTGCCCTTCAGTTGTCGGCGGAGGCGCTTTCGTAGCGTTGGAGGAACTGTTCGACGAACTCGAGTGCCTCGGTGTGCCGGGTGGTCATGCCCATCGCGTTCTCCATCATGAGGATCCGGCCGAGGGCGTTGGCCAGCATGAGCAGCACGGTGGGGGACACCGTCGGCGGCAGTTCGACGCCTGTCTGTGCGAGCCGTCGCGTGAGCGCCTCCAGTTGTACCTCGCGGTAGCGCTCGGCGCGGGCGGCGAGTTCGGCGCGGATCGCCTTGCGGTGATTGGCCAGCGCGGTGAACTCCGTGGTCAGCGCGTTCCCCGGGTGGCTGGTGACCTGCCACAGGGCGCGTATCGGCTGGGGGCCGTCCAGCCGGCGGACCACCCGCTCCAACTCCTCGTCGCCCCGTCGTCGCAGCACCGCGAGGAAGAGGTCGTCGAGGGTCCGGAAGTAGTACAGCACCAGCGCCGGGGCGACCTCGGCCTCGCGAGCCACCCGGCGCACGCCGACGGAGGCGTATCCCTCCTTGAGCATCAGCCGCTCGGTGACGTCGAGCAGGACCTGGCGCGTCTTCGAGTTCTCGGTGCCCATACGGCGAGGCGCAGTCATGGCGCTCATTGTCCTTGACGGCTCCGCGGGGCGCTGTTAAACAGTTGTTCAGCGCTCGTGTTAAACACTCGTTCAACATGAACGGAGGGCACGGCTGATGGCTCGCTATACGGGCACCCGCACCCCGCGCGTCGAGGACGCCCGGTTGCTGACCGGCACCGGTACCTACGTCGACGACGTCGTACGGCCCGGGATGCTGCACGCCTGTTTCGTCCGCAGCCCCGTCGCGCGGGCCCGCATAGTCGGCATCGATCTGTCCGAGGCGCTCCAACTGGACGGCGTGCGAGCGGTGTTCGTCGCCGATGACCTCAACCCCGGGGTGCGCGAGCAGTGGTACACGCTGAACGGGCGCGACGACCCCGACACGCCTCGCCCGCCACTGGCCGAGGGCGAGGTGCGGTTCGTCGGGGATCCGGTGGCGATGGTCGTCGCGCAGGACCGCTACACGGCCGAGGACGCCGCGGAACTGGTGGTCGTCGACTACGACGAGCTACCGCCGGTCGTCGACTACGCCGCCGCGCTGGGGTCCCCGGAGTCGGTCCACGCGACCCACCCGGGCAACCTGGTGGGCGAACTCGCCGGACGCCCGATGGAGGAGCTCGCCCCCGTCTTCGAGTACGCGCCGCACGTGGTCGCTGTGACGGTCCATCAACAGTCGTACGGCCCCGTGCCGTTGGAGACCCGTGGCATTGTCGCGGAGTGGTCCGCGCCCGCCGGGGAGATGACGATCTGGGCGGCCACCCAGTCCCCGCACGAGGTCCGTTCCTTCTGCGCACGTCTGCTCGGTGTCGACGAGCATCGCGTGCGGGTGGTGATGCGGGACACCGGCGGCGGGTTCGGACAGAAGGTGCTGCCGCAGCGCGAGGACATGTGCGTCATGCTCGCCGCCACCAAGCTGCCCGCCGCGCTCAAGTGGATCGAGGACCGCCAGGAACATCTCATGGCGGCCGGCCAGGCTCGCCACGAGCACGGCGAGGCGAGACTGGCCCTCGACGGCGAAGGACGGATCCTCGCCGCCACCCTCGACCACGTCCAGGACGCCGGCGCCTACCCGACACCGTCCCCCGTGCAGAGCGGCCTCGCCGTAGGCCTGCTCTTCCCCGGCCCCTATCGCATCCCCCAGGGCACCTTCCGCTCCCGATTCGTGTTCTCCAACACCAGCGGCCGAGTGGCATATCGCGGACCCTGGCAGTTCGAGTCGATGGCCCGCGAGGTCCTCCTGGACACCGCCGCCCGCCGCCTCGGCATGGATCCGGTCGAGCTGCGCCGCCGCAACATGCTGCGCCGCGAGGACCTGCCGACGGCGAACTTCAACGGCATGCCCTACGACCACATCACCCCGTACGAGACCTTCGAGCAGGCTCTGGAGATGCTCGACTATCCGGTGTTCCGGCGCGAGCAGGAGCAGGCCCGCGCCCAGGGCCGCTACCTGGGCGTCGGCACCTGCACCTACGTCGAACCGACCGCCGGGGCCACCCCGTTCCACGGCACCGAGGGCGCGACCATCCGCATCGAGCCCTCCGGCAAGGTCAACGTCTACGTCGCCGGGGGATCGTGCGGCAACAGCCTGGAGACGACCGTCGTCCAGCTCACCGCCGACGCGCTCGGCGCGGCCATCGAGGACGTCAGCACCATCCAGGGAGACACGGCACTCACCCCCTACGGTGCCGGCACCGGCGGCAGCCGGTCGGGTCCCATGACCGCCGGCGCGATCGCCGAGACCGCGGCCGGATTACGGGAACGCATCCTCGCGATCGCCGCACACAGGCTCGAAGTCGCCGTGGCGGAACTGGAGTTGACCGGCGGCCGGGCATCGGTGAAGGGCGATCCCGAGAAGGCGCTCACCCTCGCCGACATCGCCGACCTCGCCTACTTCCAGCCCCACGCCCTGCCACCCGGCATCCCGCCCGGCCTGGAGGCCAGCGGCCGCTACCGCTCCCCGCACCTCATGATCTGGGCCAACGCCACCCACCTGTGCACCTGCGAGGTGGACGTGGTGACCGGCGCGGTGAAGCTGCTGAGGTACATCGTCAGCGAGGACTGCGGACCCATGATCAACCCCGGTGTGGTCGAGGGACAGATCTACGGCGGCACCGTCCAGGGAATCGGCGGCGCCCTCTACGAACACCTCGCCTACGACGACGACGGCAACCCCCTCGCCACCACCTTCATGGACTACCTGCTCCCCACGGCCACCGAGGTGCCCGTCATCGAGCTCGGCCACATCGAGACACCCGGCCCAGGACCCGGCGGCCACAAGGGAGTTGGCGAGGGCGGCGCGATCGGAGCCGCCCCAGCCGTGGTGAACGCGGTCGCCGACGCCCTCGCACCGCTGGGTGTGGAGATCGGCCGGCTGCCGCTGACACCGGCCTCGATCGTCGAACTCGTGGAAGAGGCAGGGGCGGTGACCCCATGAAGCCGGCGGCATTCGACTATCACGCCCCCACCACCACCGAGGAAACGGTCGCGCTGCTCGCCGAGTCGGGCGACGAGGCGAAGCTCATCGCCGGCGGCCAGAGCCTGGTACCCATGCTGGCACTGCGCCTCGCGGCCTTCGCGCACCTGGTCGATCTGCGTCACGTGGACCAACTCCGGGGCATCGAGCACCGCGACGGGACGGTGCGCATCGGTGCCACGACCACCCAGGCCACTCTCCAACGCTCAGAGGACATACGGGACTTGGTGCCGCTCCTCGCCCGGGCCACCCCGCTGATCGGCCATTTCCAGATCCGTAGCCGCGGCACCATCGGCGGCTCACTCGCCCACGCCGACGCCGCGGCCGAGTACCCGGCGGTGGCCCTCACCCTGGACGCCGAGCTCGAAGCGCTGTCGGTGCGGGGGCGCCGGGCCGTCCCCGCCGCACGCTTCTTCACCGGGACCTGGACCACCGCCCTGGCCGAGGACGAGCTGCTCACAGCCGTCACCTTCCCGGTCTGGCGGCGGCCCCGCGGATTCGCCATCGAGGAATTCGCCCGCAGAAGCGGGGACTTCGCGCTCGCCGGTGCCTCCGTCGCCGTTGGCCTGGGCGCCGGCGGACGGGTCGACCGGTGCGCCATCGGCCTGTTCGGACTCGGTCCGAGCGCATGCCGGGCCCACGCGGCGGAGGCCGAGACCATGGGGCGCGAACCCACCGAGGACATGGCCGACGACATCGCACGCCGAGCCCTGGCCCACCTCGACTCCATCCCGTCCGACCTGCACGGATCGGCCGGCTATCGCAAGCGCGTCGGCGCGGCCATGGTGGCCCGCGCCTGGCGGCGCGCCGTACGGGAGGCGGTCCATGGCTGACGACATCGACATCCGGATACGGGTCAACGGCCTCCCACGCCGTGACACCGTGCCGCCCCGGCTCACCCTCGCCGACTTCCTGCGCGTCAACTGCGGCCTCACCGGCACGCACTTGGGGTGTGAGCACGGTGTCTGCGGCGCCTGCACGGTGCTGCTGGACGGCGAAGCAGTGCGCGCCTGCCTGGTGTTCGCCGTACAGGCCGACGGAAGCGAGGTCACCACCGTCGAGGGGATCGCCTCGCCCGACGGTGAACTGTCCGTCGTACAGGCCGCGTTCCGTGAGCACCACGGGCTCCAGTGCGGGTTCTGCACCCCGGGCCTCGTCGTCTCGGTCACCGCCTATCTCGCCGAGAACCCCAAACCCACCGACGAGGAGATCCGCGCCGCCCTGTCCGGCAATCTGTGCCGCTGCACGGGCTACCAGGGGATCGTCAACGCCGTCCGGGCTGCCGCCGACCGCGAGGACTCCGTATGAAAATGGAGAACAGGCTCACCGTTCCCGCGCCCGTGGAGGAGGCCTGGCGGGTCCTGCTGGACATCGAACGTGTCACTCCGTGCGTCCCTGGTGCGACGCTCACCTCCCGCGACGGCGACAGCTTCCAGGGCCGGATCAAGGTCAAGCTCGGCCCCGTCGGCCTGACCTATCACGGCACCGTCACGTTCCTTTCACGTGACGAGGCGGACAGGACAGTCGTGCTGGAGGCCGGTGGAAGGGAGATCCGCGGCAACGGGACGGCCAAGGCGCGGGTGACGTGCCGGCTGGTCGCGTCGGGCACGAACTCCACCGACGTCCTCGTGGACACCGATCTCGCGATCACGGGCAAGCCCGCCCAGTTCGGCCGCGGCACCCTCGCCGAGGTCGCGGGCACCCTCATCGGGCGGTTCGCCGAGAACCTGGCCGCCGAACTCGCCGTACCCGCTCCGGATCCGACTGCCGAACCCGTCCTGCAGCCCGTACCCGCCCCGGATCCCCTCGTCGCCGAACCCATCAACCTCATCGAAGCCGCCGGCGGGGGCGCCCTCAAGCGCATCGTCCCGCCGGCCACCGTGCTACTCCTCCTCGCGCTCCTCGTGCGCGGCCGCCGACGCACCCATCGGTGACCAGGCCTCCCCGCCATCGTCACCCCGCCCCAGCCCATCCCATCCCGTACTCACGAGACGAGGTCACTCATGCCCGGACGAGTAGAAGGCAAGGTCGCCTTCATCACCGGCGCCGCCCGCGGTCAAGGCCGCAGCCATGCCATACGGCTGGCGGAGGAAGGCGCCGACATCATCGCGGTCGATGTGTGCAAGCAGCTCGACGGCGTCACGTTCCCCATGTCCACGCCCGAGGACCTGGAAGAGACGGTCAACCAGGTCCAGAAGCTGGGCCGCCGTATCCACGCCGTACAGGCGGACGTGCGCGACCACGACGCGCTCAAGGCCGCGGTGGACGACGGCGTCGCCGAATTCGGCCGGCTGGACATCGTCGCGGCCAACGCCGGCCTCGGCAGCGACGGCGCCACGCTCGACGCCATGGAGGAGAAGACCTGGCGCGACATGATCGACGTCAACCTGACCGGCGTCTGGCTGTCCGCCAAGGTCTCCATCCCGCACATCGTCGCGGGCGGACGAGGCGGCTCCATCATCCTGACCAGCTCCGTCGGCGGCCTCAAGGGCTACGCGAACATCGGCCACTACATCGCCGCCAAGCACGGCGTGGTGGGCCTGATGCGCACGATGGCGGGGGAGTTGGGGGCACACAACATCCGCGTCAACACCGTGCACCCCACCCAGGTGAACACCCCGATGGTGATGCACGAGGCCACCTACCGGATGTTCCGCCCCGACCTGGAGAACCCCACCGTCGACGACTTCGCGGCGGTGTCCCAGGGCATGCACATGCTCCCCACCCCGTGGGTGGAGCCGCTGGACATCAGCAACGCCGTCCTCTTCCTCGCCTCCGACGAGGCCCGCTTCGTCACCGGCGTCACCCTGCCCATCGACGCCGGCGCCCTGCTCAAGTGAGCCGCACACCACAGGGAGGTGCGTCCATGACCACTGTCGACACCATCTACTGGGACCCCTACGACCCGGCCCTCGCCCGCGACCCCTACCCCCTCTACGCACGCATGCGTGAGGAAGCCCCGCTCTACTACAACGACCAGCACAATTTCTATGCCGTCAGCCGCCATGCCGACGTCCAGCGGGGCCTCGCGGACTGGCAGACCTACTCCTCCGCCCGGGGCGACATCCTGGAGATCATCCAGGCGGACATCGAACTTCCGCCCGGCACCCTCATCTTCGAGGACCCGCCCGTCCACGACATCCACCGCAAGCTCCTCGCCCGGGTCTTCACACCCCGTCGGATCGCGACCCTGGAGCCACGCGTACGGGCCTTCTGCCGGCGCGCCCTCGAACCGGTGGCGGGTGCCGAACGGTTCGACCTCGTCGAGGCCGTCGGCGCCGAGATGCCGATGCGGGTGATCGGGATGCTCCTGGGCATCCCCGAGGCCGACCAGCCCGCCATCCGCGACCGTACCGACGAGACGCTGGGC
>NZ_JBSFLV010000082.1:0-42869 GCF_053599215.1 Streptomyces sp. NPDC001002
TGGTGCGTGCAGCTGCAAGGCGGAGGAGGGAGTCATGGCGGAGCCATGGCGAGTGACGACAACGCGGCAGATGTGCGTGCCAGGGCCCGCGACGCCGGGCTGATCCGAAAGGGAGGCCCCAGTAGTGGCTGAAGTTGGGCAACACGGTCAGAATTTGGGGAGGAGGGGGACGTAGGAATCCGGGGTGGGGGGAGTAGGGAACGGAACGGGCTTCGCCCGACGGGTGTGGCCGGCGCTACCGAAAGCGGAAAGCGGGAGGCAGCTGTGAGGACAGCGACACTGGGGCCGGCGCAGCGGGCCGAGTCACTGGCGGGAATGGCCGAGCGCGAGCTGGACGTGCTGGTGGTGGGCGGCGGTGTGGTCGGCGCGGGCACTGCCCTCGACGCCGTGACCCGCGGCCTGTCGACGGGCCTGGTCGAGGCGCGCGACTGGGCCTCGGGCACGTCCAGCAGGTCCAGCAAGCTCATCCACGGCGGCCTGCGCTACCTGGAGATGCTCGACTTCGCCCTCGTACGGGAAGCACTCAAGGAGCGTGGGCTGCTGCTTGAGCGGCTCGCCCCGCACCTGGTGAAGCCGGTGGCGTTCCTGTACCCGCTCCAGCACAAGGGCTGGGAGCGCCTGTACGCGGGATCGGGCGTCGCGCTCTACGACGGCATGTCGATGGCCCGGGGGCACGGTCGAGGCCTGCCCACGCACCGGCACCTGAGCCGCCGTCACGCCCTGCGCGTGGCCCCCGCGTTGAAGAAGGACGCGCTGGTCGGAGCGTTGCAGTACTACGACGCCCAGATGGACGACGCCCGGTACGTGGCCACCCTGGTGCGCACCGCGTCGTCGTACGGCGCGAAGGTCGCCAACCGCGCACGCGTGACCGCCTTCCTGCGCGAGGGCGAACGGGTCGTCGGCGCGCGCGTGCAGGACGTCGAGGCGGGCGGCGAGTACGAGATCCGCGCCAAGCAGATCGTGAACGCGACGGGCGTGTGGACCGACGACACCCAGGCGCTGGTGGGGGAGCGCGGCCAGTTCCACGTACGGGCCTCCAAGGGCATCCACCTCGTCGTACCGAAAGACCGCATCAACTCCTCCACCGGCCTGATCCTGCGCACCGAGAAGTCCGTCCTGTTCGTCATCCCCTGGGGCCGGCACTGGATCGTCGGTACGACGGACACCGACTGGGATCTCGACAAGGCGCACCCGGCCGCGTCCAGCGCGGACATCGACTACCTCCTTGAGCACGTCAACTCGGTGCTCGCGGTGCCGCTGACCCGGGACGACGTCCAGGGCGTCTACGCCGGTCTGCGCCCGCTGCTGGCCGGCGAGTCCGACGCCACCAGCAAGCTGTCGCGCGAGCACACCGTGGCGCATCCGGTGCCGGGGCTCGTCGTCGTGGCGGGCGGCAAGTACACGACGTACCGGGTGATGGCCAAGGACGCGGTGGACGAGGCCGTGCACGGACTCGACATGCGCGTCGCCGAGTGCGTCACCGAGGACGTGCCGCTGATCGGCGCGGAGGGCTACCGGGCGCTGTGGAACGCGCGGGCGCGGATCGCGGCCAAGACCGGCATCCATGTGGTGCGCGTGGAGCACCTGTTGAACCGGTACGGGTCGATGGCGGAGGAGGTCCTGGACCTCATCGCCGGCGACTCCTCGCTCGGCGAACCCCTGCAGGCCGCCGACGACTATCTGCGCGCCGAGATCGTCTACGCCGCCTCGCACGAGGGCGCCCGGCACCTGGACGACGTGCTGACCCGGCGCACGCGCATCTCGATCGAGACGTTCGACCGGGGGACGCGCAGTGCCCGTGAGGCGGCCGAGTTGATGGCGCCGGTCCTCGGTTGGGACAAGGACCAGATCGAGCGCGAGGTCGAGCACTACGAGAAGCGGGTGGAGGCCGAGCGGGAGTCCCAGCGCCAGCCCGACGACCTGACGGCGGACGCGGCGCGGTTGGGGGCGCCGGACATCGTGCCGCTGTAGGACGCGCGGCGGGGTGCCCTGCGGGGCGGCGGGTAGTGCCCCGCCGGGCAGTCGCCGGTCGGTCGCCGGTCGGTCGTCGAGCGGTCGTCGAGTGGTCGCCGAGTGGTGCTGTGACGGGCGGTCCGCGGAGTTCCGCGGGCCGCCCGCGCTATCACTCGAACGAGTGTCGCGAACCGGGATCTTCGTTCGGAACCGGGTCGTTCTACGAGGTGCGGGGGCAGAACTCGGCGGCGAGCAACCGGGGTTCGAGGTCGGGGTCTGCGATCGCGGTCGTGTTCACGCGGAAGGTGAGGACACGACGGCTGTCGACGGTGGCAGCGGTGCGCACGTAGCTGCCGGAGATGCGTCCGTTGTGCCCCCACACCGTGATGCCGCACGGCAGCTTCACGGGAAACAGGCCCATGCCGTACGAGCCGTGTGCGGTCCGGGTGTCACGCATCTCGCGCAGCCAGTGCGGGGGCAGCAGTTCACCGCCGAGCAGGGCCGCGTAGAAGCGGTCCAGGTCGGCGAGCGTGGTCACCAGCTCGCCCGCGGCGCCGGCCACCCGCGGGTCGAGTGCGGTGACGTCGGTTCCGTCGGCGGCGTAGGCCCGGCCGTGCGGGGAGGGGAGCGTGGTGCGGGAACCGGGGAAGGAGGTGCCGGTCAGACCCAGCGGAGCGATGATGCGGCGCTCGGCCTCGGTGGCGTAGGAGCGGCCGGTGACCTGCTGGACGACCATGCCGAGCACGACGTAGTTGGTGTTGGAGTAAGAGAACTGGCCGCGGTCGGCCGGAGGGTGGGTGAGCGCGAGGCGTACGGCTTGGACGGGGGTGAGGGGGACGGTGCCCGCGGTGTCGCGCGTGTAGTCGTACAGGCCGCTGGTGTGGGTCAGTAGGGCGCGCAGGGTCAGGGTGCGGCCGTCGTTGCCCGCTCCGCGGACGAGGCCGGGCAGGTGGTCCTCGACGGTGTCGGACAGGGACAGCCGGTGTTCGGCGGCCAGTTGGAGGACGACCGTCGCGATGAAGGTCTTCGTGATGCTGCCGGCGCGGAAGTGGTCGGCGCGGGAGATGCCGGTGCCCGCGGCGGCGTAGCGGGTGTCCGAGTCTTCCTGGGCGAGCAGTGCCGCGGCGGGGGCGTGGCCCTGGGTGACCAGGAGGGGGAGGAGTGCGGCCGTGACCGGCGGGCCTGGTGGTTCGGGGGGCGAGGCGGGCGCCGGGGTCAGGGCGAGGAGTGCGAGGGACACGAGGGACACAGGCAGGGCCAGTAGTGTCCGAAGCGGTGGCATCGCGGGTCCCGTCGTGGGTCGTTGTCGGGTCCGTCTCCGAACGGGGTCCGGTCCGTCTCCGGTCCGTCTTCGGTCCGTCTCTGAACCGGGCCCGGTCCGTCTTTGGTGGGGCCCATCATGCAGGGCGGGTGAGGGCGGGGTTCAACGGGGGCCGGGCTGAGCGGAACGGGTGGTTCCGGTGAGGGAGTTCCGGGGCTCGGAGTCTTGGGATGCGGGGGCTTCGGGTGCTTTGTTACTGCGGGTTCGGGGGCCTGGAAGACGGGGTTCCGGATGCGTGAGGGTTTTGGGGCAGGTGTTCGGGTCCGGGTGGGGCGTCAGAGGCACCCTGGGCGTAGGGCACTTGTCGGGTGAGGGACAATGGAGGCTCTGTCAGGGCGGGTTGTATGAGGGGACGCATGTCGGAGGCGGAGCGGGCGGGCACATCTCGCCAGGACACTCGTCAGGACAAGAGCGAGCGTCTTCTCGCCGGGCGGTACCGCCTGGGAGGAGTGCTCGGCCGCGGAGGCATGGGCACGGTCTGGCGGGCCGAGGACGAGACACTGGGCCGGACGGTCGCGGTCAAGGAGTTGCGGTTCCCGTCGAGCATCGACGACGAGGAGAAACGGCGGCTGATCACGCGGACGCTGCGCGAGGCCAAGGCGATCGCGCGGATCCGCAACAACAGCGCGGTGACGGTCTTCGACGTGGTCGACGAGGACGACCGGCCGTGGATCGTGATGGAGCTCGTCGAGGGCAAGTCGCTCGCCGAGGTCATTCGCGAGGACGGCCTGCTGGAGCCGAAGCGGGCCGCGGAGGTCGGCCTCGCGATACTCGACGTGCTGCGTTCGGCGCACCGCGAGGGCATCCTGCACCGTGACGTGAAGCCGTCGAACGTGCTGCTGGAGTCCGAGACCGACCGTGTCGTGCTCACCGACTTCGGCATCGCCCAGGTCGAGGGCGACCCGTCCATCACCTCGACCGGCATGCTCGTCGGCGCGCCCTCCTACATCTCCCCGGAGCGGGCGCGCGGGCACAAGCCCGGTCCGGCGGCCGACCTGTGGTCGCTGGGCGGCTTGCTGTACGCGGCAGTCGAGGGTGCGCCCCCGTACGACAAGGGTTCCGCGATCGCGACCCTCACCGCGGTGATGACCGAGCCGTTGGAGGACCCGAAGAACGCGGGGCCGCTGAAGGACGTCATCTACGGACTGCTCACCAAGGACCCGGCGCAGCGGCTCGACGACGCGGGTGCGCGCCGGATGCTCAACGCGGTCATCCACGCGCCCGAGCCGAAGGAGGCCGAGCCGGAGCCGGCGGCCGACGCGACCAGGGTCGTGCCGTTGCCCGCGCAGCCCGACGGGCGTCGGGGCAAGGGGAGTTCGGGTTCGACGGGTTCCGGCGGCAAGCGCGGCGAGGAGGCCGCGGAGAAGCTGCGCGGGGCGTTCCGTTCCGTGAAGAAGGCGGCGGTGGCGGCCGGCGCCGCCGGGTCGGCTGCAGCGGCGCGGACCAAGTCGGGCAGTGGGCCGGAGAGTTCGGCCCCTGAGGGCGGGACCGGTGCCCGGAACGACGGTGCCGGTGGCGCGGGTGCGGCCGGCTCGGCCGGGGCGGTGGCTTCTTCGGCCGCTGCGGCGCCTGTTGCCGCGACGAAGCCCATTGCTCCCGTGACTCCTGCCGCTCCGGCTGTTCCTGCGGCTCCCAAATCTCCCCCCGCGTCCGGTGGTTCGGCTTCTCGGGGTTCTTCCGGCGGGGCCTCGACGACGGTGTCGCCGTCTTCAGGGGTGTCCCCCTCGGCCCCCTCGTCGCCCTCATCAGCTTCTTCAGCGGCTTCGGGGTCCAACGCCTCGGGTGGTGGGCGGAGTTCGGGGTGGCCCGTGATGACGCCGCCGGATCTGCCGCCGCGGTCGGTGCCGAGGGCGCCGATCACGGATGTGGTGCCGAGGCGGACGTTGGTGATCATCGCGGTGGTCGTGGCGCTCGCCGTGCTCGCCGTCGTGCTGGCCTTCACGCTCGGCGGGGACGACGACGGGTCCAAGAACGGCAGCAGCGGGAGCGACAAGGCTGCTGCGAGCGCGGGTTCGAGCGCCAAGGCGAGCACGGGTTCCGAGTCGGGGGACAACACCAAGGAGGACACGAGCGCGGGCAAGGAGGCGGACGGGTCCTCCTCGGGGAACACCGGTTCCGGGAACGAGGCGGACGCCACTGCCAGTGCGAACGCGTCCGGCGACGGGTCGAGTTCGGGCAGTTCGAGTGGGTCGGGCGGATCGTCCGGGAGCGAAGCCGGCGTCGAGTCGACGCACAAGGGCAGCCAGGGGTACTCGATCGGGCTGCCCGCGGGGTGGAAGTACCAGTCCTCGGACGGGGCGGGTGACCGGTTCACGGGGCCCGACGGACAGAAGCTGTTGGTCGCCTGGACGTCCACGCCCAAGGGCGATCCGGTCGCCGACTGGAAGAACCAGGAGCGCTCCATGGAGCGCTCGCAGTACACGAAGATCCGAATAGAGCAGGTGGACTACCGCGGCTGGAACACGGCCGACTGGGAGTTCACCTACGTGGACGGCGGCACCAAGTACCGGACGATAGACCGGGGGTTCGTGGTCAACGGCAGTCTCGGGTACGCGCTGATGTATACGGCGAAAGCCGCGAACTGGGACAGTGACCTCCGCAAGGCCACATGGCAGACCCTCGCGAAGACGTTCGAACCCAAATCGTGAGCTGACTGGCCCGTGTTTGGGGCGTGAGATCTGGCATCCCCTCTTTGCGAGTTGCCTCCGGCACGTATCGTGAAGGTTCGCGGACCGTACGCATCCGGGTATGCGTCGGAACGGGACGCGAGGCGAACGGAATTGACCGACCGGGCGGCTGGGGGAGGCAACGTGGACGACTATGCGGGACGGGTCCTCGCCGACCGCTACCGCCTGCCGCTGCCGCCTTCCGACGAGTACGAACTGCGGGAGACCCGCGCCTTCGACACCTACAGCGGACAGGAAGTCCTCGTCCGCCAGGTGCCGTTGCCGGAGGTCGTCGAGGCCGAGGTGCTCGACGACCAGGGGTTGCCCGAGGGGTTCACGGCGCGTGATCGCGGGGCGCGACGGCCCCCGACGCGGGGCGAACCGCGGCGGCCCACCGATCCGGTCGTACGGCGCGCGGTCGACGCCGCGCAGGCCGCGGCCCGGATTCCCGACCACCCCCGGCTCGACCAGGTCTTCGACGTGTTCGCCGAGGGCGGGTCGCTGTGGATAGTGAGCGAGTTGGTGCCCGCGAGGCCGCTGGCCGCACTGCTCGCCGAGAAGCCGCTGACGCCGTACCGGGCGGCCGAAGTCGCCTCCGACGTCCTCATGGCGCTGCGGGTGCTGCACGCGCACGGCTGGGTGCACCGGAACATCACCGCGCGCACGGTGCTCGTCTGCGACGACGGCCGCGTGATGCTGACCGGGCTCGCGGTGGGGGCCGCGGAGGAGGCGCTGTGCGGGTACGACCCGGTGCCGCCCCCGGATGACGACGGCGCGGGTGGCGGCGGCAGTGCGGGCATCGGCATGGGCGGCGCTGGTGGGACCGGGGCGCCGGGGGCGCTCGGGCACGGTCACGCGCAGGGGCAGGGGCAGGGGCAGGGAATTGGGCCTGGGCAAGGGCCGGGGGCGGGGCAGAGGTCCGGAGCGGGACAGGGACTTGGGGGTCCTGGCGGGGCCGTGGGCCAGGGATTCGCCGGGGCCGGTGGGCCGGGCGGCGGGACCGGTGGTTCCCGTGGCGCTGGTCGTGGTGTCGGTGCGGGTGCCGGTGCCTTAGGAGTAAGCAACTCCCCGGGGGTTACGGGCGTTTCGGGGAGTCAGGGCGGTCCGAGTGGTACGGCGGGTGGTGCCGGGGGCGTTGATCCCGAGGCCGCTCGGCGTGCTGCCATCAACGCGCGTGCGGCGGGCGGGTTGCCGCCGGCCGGGACGGAGACGGCGGCCAACGGGACGGGGACGCAGGGCGCCCTCGCGCCGAAGGCACTCGAAGGCGGCGGGGACATCAGGGCCGCGCGGGCCGGGGCGATCGCGGCGTACCGGGCGGGCGCCCGTGCCGCGGCCCGGGTCCAGGAGGCGCAGCAGCACGGGCGGGCGGCCCTGCCTGGTGCCCGGCCGGCACCCGAGGTCGGGCCCGGCCCGGGGACCAACGGCTCGGCACAGCCGTATCCCCCCGGGAGCGGCGTGGAGAGCAGGCCCGGTGCGGGAGCGCCGCCGGGGCAGATCGCCGACCCCTATGGCGTGGGTACCTCCTGGCACGGTGCGACGCCTCGGGGGGCGACTCCGGTGACGGGGGAGCAGGACCGTAACGCGCTGCCGCCCGGCGGCGAGGCCGGCGGTCATCCCGGAGGCGGCGTCGGCCAGGAGCCCGCCGCGTACGCGCCTGGGTCCGGCGCGGGTGCCGGACCCGGCTTCAGCATGCCCTCCGCGCCCGGCGCCCCGGCTCCCGGCCTGGGCGCAGCCCCCGCGACGGGCGTCCCGACCCCCGGCGCGCTCGGTCAGCCCGGTTTCGGCACCCACCCCGGCTCGGCGGGTCATCCCGACTCCTCGACCGGTACGCACAGCTTGCCCGGCCCTGGTTCTCACCCTGGTCAGCCGGGAACCCATCGTGGCGCCACCGCCCTTCCCGCCGCGCCCGACCACTCCGCCTCCGGCCAGCGCCCCCACCCCCCGAACCGTTGGGACGACCTCCGCGCCGACGTCCCGGCCGCTCGGCGTGGGCCCGCCACTCCGCTCGCCGCCGAGCGGGCGCGGCAGGCTCGGATGGCCGTGGTGGGGCCGGTGACCGAGCGGTGGGCGCCGGAGCAGGCCGGACCCGTGCACGAGAACTGGCAGTTGGCCGCGCCGATCGGGCCCGCCACCGACCTGTGGGCGCTGGGGGCGCTGCTCTACCGGGCTGTGCAGGGGCACGCGCCGTATCCGGAGGAGTCGACGGCCGAGCTGGTGCAGATGGTGTGCGCCGAGCCGCCGGCCTTCGCGGAGGAGTGCGGTCCGCTGCGGCCGGTCGTCGAGTCGTTGCTGCGTCAGGATCCGACCGAGCGGCTGGAGTTCGAGGAACTCCGGGGCTGGCTGCGGTCGTTGGTGCGGTCCGCGCCCGAGGCCGAGGCCGGGGTGAACGTGGTGGCCGCGCCGCCCGCCGACTCCAGCCGGCTGCCCATCGTGCGCAGGCGGGGCGAGTTGGTGCGCAGGCGGCGGGCCGGGCTGCCCGCGACCTCCCCGCACGGGCGGCACAAGCGGGCCAAGACCGAGGCGAAGTCGCCGCGTCACCTCGGCCGCACCCTCCTGCTGCTGATCCTGCTTCTGCTGGCCGGGGCCGTCGCGTACGCCCTGATGTTCATGCCGAAGTCCGGCGACGACGGCGCGGCAGGCACGGACCGGACCGGGGCCGCGGGTGAGGTCAGTCCCGAGCCGCAGCGGTCGGACCTGACCGCGAGCAGCGAGCCGCGGCCGGACCAGACCTCGCCGCAGCCGGAGAAGACACCGTCGAAGTCGGCGTCGGCGAGCGTCAGTGAGACGGCGACCTCCGGACCCGACGTCGGTGCCGGGTTCACCCTGCGCAAGGACCCCGAGGGCTTCCAGGTCGCCGTGGCCAAGGGCTGGACCCGGACGCCCAAGAACTCCTGGAACCAGGTGGTGTACGCGCACGGCGACTTCGAGCTCATCCTCGTGCCCGGCCGCGACGGCGCCGTGACCTACGGCAGCGACCCGATGGCGTACCAGCGGGACACGGAGCACGAGTTGCAGCCGTACCGCACCTCCAGCTGGGCCACCGCCACCGGGCTGAAGTCGATCACGGTGGGCGAACGGAAGATGGCCGAGGGGCAGTACACCTGGAGCGACGACTCGGGGCGCGACCTCTTCGTACGGAATCTCGCGATCCTGATCGACGGCCGGTACCACGTGGTGCAGGTGCGCGGGCCCGAGTCGGAACGGGACGAGGTGACACGGCTGTACGAGCAGGCGTCGGCCACCTATCAGTTCACGGGCTGACCTCCCGTCCGCATGACGGGCCGACCTCCGCTCACGTCACCGGATGGCCTCCGCTTGTGAACAGTGCGTGAAGGGGGCGATCGGTTCACTCCGCGGCCCAGAAGCGACAACCGTCACAGTGGGGTTTCCTTGGGACCCCCCTGGTTCCCTGGACGCGGGCCGGTCCTTAGTCTGAGCCTGTCAAGACCATTGCGGGGCAACGTGAATCAGATGCAGGGCCAGCTTGTCGCCGGCCGATACCGGCTCGCCGAGTCGATCGGCAGCGGTGGCATGGGCCGCGTGTGGCGCGCGCATGACGAGGTGCTGCACCGGGCCGTCGCGATCAAGGAGTTGACCGCCGCGCTCTATGTGTCCGAGGGCGACCAGGAGCGGTTGCTCGCGCGGACCAGGGCCGAGGCGCGCGCCGCCGCGCGGATCAACAACTCCGCGGTCGTCACCGTGCACGACGTACTGGAACACGACGGCCGGCCGTGGATCGTGATGGAGCTCGTCGAAGGCTACTCGCTGGCCGACGCGGTCAAGGAGCGCGGGCGGATCGAGGCGGCCGAGGCCGCCCGGATCGGCCTGTGGGTGCTGCGGGCGCTGCGCGCCGCGCACACCGCCGGCGTGCTGCACCGCGATGTGAAGCCCGGCAACGTGCTCATCGGGCACGACGGGCGCGTGCTCCTCACCGACTTCGGCATCGCCCAGATCGAGGGCGACTCGACGATCACCCGCACCGGCGAGGTCGTCGGCTCGGTCGACTACCTCGCCCCCGAGCGGGTCCGCGGCCACGACCCGGGCCCCGCCTCCGACCTGTGGGCGCTGGGCGCCACGCTGTACACGGCGGTGGAGGGCAGGTCGCCGTTCCGCCGCACCTCGCCGCTGTCCACGATGCAGGCGGTCGTCGAGGAGGAGGCCGCCGAGCTGACCCACGCAGGACCGCTCGCCCCCGTCATCACCGCGCTGCTGCACAAGGACCCGGCTCTGCGCCCGGACACCGCCGAGGCCGAGCAACTGCTCGCCGAGGCGGCGGAGGGGCGCCGGCCGAACGGGGCGCAGGTGTACGTGCCGACGCAGCACTCCGGCGTACGCCACGACCCGGAGGCCGGTACGGGCCCGCAGGCCGAGTCCTGGACGGACGCGCGGTCGGGGTCCGGCGGGCGGGGCCCGCAGGCCGGTTCCGCGCCGCCGCCGTACGCGACCGGCTCGGGCGGCTCTTATCCGTCCGGCTCCGGCGGCTCGTACCCGCCCGGTTCCGGTACGGGGTATCCGTCGGGTCCGGGAACCTCGTACCCCTCCGGCTCGGCCACCCCGTACCCGCCGGTGAACGGGCCGACGGCGGTCGGGCCGCACGGGATGGGACCGGAAGGGCCCACCGGCATCGGCGCCGGTCCCGCGCCCAAGCGTCGGCGGCTGCGGACCTTCGTGCTCGCCGTCGTCCTCGCGGCGGTCGTCGGCGGGGGGACGGTCGTGGCGCTGCAGAAGTGGGACGAGGGGCGGCAGAACGACGGGTCGGGCTCGGTGTCGTCCAGCCCGCAGCCGTCGGCGTCGTCGGGGGCCACGGAGAACTCCAACGGGGCCGTGCCCTCCTCGTGGCAGAAGTACGACGACCCCTGGGGCTTCAGCGTCTATCTGCCCGCGGGCTGGAAGCGGTCGGTCGTCGGCATCGCCGGCGATCTGCGGCAGGTCGACTACACACCCGACGGCGGCGAGCACTTCGTCCGGATCGCCATCGACACCTCGCCGGACTTCGCGACCGCCTACGACCACCAGGCCGACCTGGACCAGCAGCTCACGGACCGGCTCGTCGACTACCACACCGTGCGGCTGGAGAAGAACGTCTACCGCGACCGCAGCGGCTCCGTCTGGGAGTACACCTGGACCGCGCGGGCGAAGGACACCCCCTTCCCCGGGCCGCGCCGGGCCGTCGAGGAGACGTACATCGCGCGGGACGGCACGGAGTACGTGATCTACATTTCCTCGCCGGCCGACGACTGGGCGACGACGAGCAAGCAGTTCACGTCGGTGCTGCAGGGCTGGCAGGAGAAGACCTCGCAGTGACCTGAACGGCCCTGTCCGCGAGGCGGGTTGGCCGGTCGCCGCCCCGGAGCCGGTTCGTCCGGTGCGGCATGATGGGGCGCATGGGGACCGAGGGGGCAGGCGTCCGCGTCATCGCGGGCCGTTACCGGCTGGAGTCGCGGCTGGGGCGCGGTGGCATGGGCGTGGTGTGGCGGGCGACCGACGAACTGCTCGGCAGGCAGGTGGCGGTCAAGGAGATACCGCTCGACCTCGACGAGACGCTCTCCGTGGAGGAGACCCGCCGCCAGCGCGATCGCACCCTGCGTGAGGCGCGTGCCGTGGCACAGCTCCGCCACCCGCACATCATCGTCGTCCACGACGTCGTCGAGCAGGACGAACGCCCGTATCTCGTCATGGAGTTGATCGACGGCGGCTCGCTCGCCGACCGGATCTCCACACGCGGCCCGGTCGACGCCCCCGAGGCCGCGCGGATCGGCATCGCCCTGCTGAGCGCGCTCGCGGCTGCGCACGCGGCCGGTGTCCTGCACCGTGACATCAAGCCCGCCAACGTGCTGCTGGGCTCCGAGGGCGACCGGATCGTCCTCACCGACTTCGGTATCGCGCAGGTCGCGGGCGCCACGACCCTCACCGAGACCGGGGCCTTCGTCGGCTCGCCCGAGTACACGGCACCGGAGCGGATGTCGGGGGCGCGGACCGGACCGGAGTCCGACCTGTGGTCGCTGGGCGCGCTGCTGTGCACGATCGTCAGCGGTGAATCCCCGTTCCGGCGCGACTCGTTGGGCGGCATCCTGCACGCCGTCGTCTTCGACGAGATCCGCCCGCCGGCCCAGGCCGCGCCCCTACTGCCCGTCGTACGGGGCCTGTTGGAGCGGGACCCGGACCGGCGGCTGGAGGCGCCCCAGGCCGAGCGGATGCTGCGGGCCTATCTGGACTCCGGCCGCACGCCCCAACTGCCGCCCGGCTACACACCGACCCAGCGGGACACACCCACGCGGGCGCCTGCTCCGACACCGTCCTCGCCCTCGTCCTCCCCGACCGTGGAGACCCGGCGCTCCACCCGTGGCGTGCTGGTGGCCGCGCTGCTCGTCGCCGCGATGGCCGGGGCGGGGGTGTCGGCGGCGGCGCTGCTCATGAACGGGGACGGGGACGGAGGCGGCGGGACGCCGAAGAGTTCGGGGCCCGGGGTGTCGGTCAGCGCGACGACGGCGGCCGGTACGCCGACTTCGCGTACGTCCGCGCCTAGTACGCCGGTGAGTGGTACGCCCTCAGCCGGTACGCCGACGCCGAGCGCGCCCCGCGCTTCCTCCCCCGCGCCCACCGACGGGCCCCACGCCTCCGCCCCCTCCGGCTACCGCGTCGCCGACGACCCCGCCGGCTTCTCGCTCGCCGTGCCGGAGGACTTCACCCGCAGCCCCCAGGGCGAGCGCGTCTTCTACCTGTCGCCGGGACAGACCTTCCGCCTCGGCATCAAGGTCACCGATCCCCAACAGGGCGGCCCGCTCGCGGTGATGCGGCGCGCGGCGGCCAAGGGCCCGGACACGAACCCCGGTTACCACGACGGCAGGGTCACGGAGACCACACACCACGAACTCCCCGCCGCTCTCTGGGAGTTCACCTGGAACGGCTTCAGCACGGCCGAGGGCCCCCGGCACACCTACGACCTGTGCTGGGAGGAGGACGGGCGGCTGTACGACGTGTGGGTCTCGGCGCCGGTCGGGAAGGTGCGGGAGGCCAAGGAGTACTTCGATGTCGCCGTGGACACGTTCGTCACGGCTCTGTGACCGCTGTGCCTTCTGTCTGGATGTGGAGCCGCGTGGCGCGATATGCATGGTGACATGAGCAGCAACGGGGGATCCGGGCACGGGCCCGACGACACGACGAGTTTTGTTCTGCAACCGCCCAACCCGGTCGCCGCGCAGACGCAGGTCGTGCAGTCGGGTCACGTGGCACCGCCCCACCAGGCGCCCCCGGCCCACGAGGCCACCCCGCCCCACCAGACCGCCCCGCCGCAGGAACCCGGCACCGGTCGGCTCATCGCCGGTCGCTACCGGCTGCTGGCCAAGCTCGGGCACGGTGGCATGGGGACGGTGTGGCGGGCCAAGGACGAGACGGTGGACCGCGAGGTCGCCGTCAAGGAGCCGCGCGTCCCGGACACGCTTCCCGAACGCGAACGCGCCAACGCCTTCGAGCGGATGCGCCGCGAGGCCCGCGCCGCGGCCCGCCTCGACCATCCGGCCGTCGTGAACGTCCATGACGTGGCCGTCGTGGACGGCCAGCCGTGGATCGTCATGGAGCTGGTGCACGGCCGCTCGCTCGGCGACGCCCTCCAGGAGGGCACGCTGGACGCCCGCGAGGCGGCCAGGGTCGGCCTGGAGGTGCTCGGCGCGCTGGAGGCCGCGCACGCGGCGGGCATCCTGCACCGGGACGTCAAACCGGACAACGTGCTGCTTGGCCGGCATGACCGGGTCGTCCTCACCGACTTCGGCATCGCCCAGATCGAGGGCGAGACGAACCTGACCGACACCGGCGGCTTCGTCGGCTCGCCCGAATACATCGCCCCCGAGCGGGTGTTGGGGCAGCGCCCCGGCCCCTCCTCCGACCTCTGGTCCCTCGGCGTCGTCCTCTACGCGGCCACGGAGGGCGTCTCGCCGTTCCGCCGCAGCAACACCCCGGCGACGCTCCAGTCGGTCCTCAACGGCACGCCGGCGCCGCCCAGTTCGGCGTCCGGACCGCTGGCCGACGTCATCACCGGCCTGCTCCACAAGGACCCGGCGCACAGACCGAACGCCGCTCAGGTCAGGGCGCTGCTGGAGGAGACGGCGAATCCGCCGACTCCCGCGCCCACACAGGCGGTTCAGGTCATCGCGGGCGCCCGGTCCGGACGTAAGCCATGGCTGGCGTTCGGCGCGGGAGCGGTCGTGGCCGCGCTGGTGGTGGGGGCGTCGGCGTATGTGGCGGTCGCGGATCCGTTCGCGGGGTCGGGGGGTCTGCCGGACGGCTGGAAGACGCACGACCTCGGCAAGAAGGTCGGCACGACGATCGCCGTACCCGCCGGCTTCGTGCGGGACAAGCGCGAGACGGACTCCGACGGGACCACCGTGCGGTTCAGGGACCCCAGCAGCGCGGTCTACATCAGCGTGGACCGGGACGCCAAGGCCGACGACAAGGACAACGAGATCCCGGACTCCGCCGCGGCCAGGGCCTTCGCGGAGTGGGAGTCGCTCAAGGACGGCGAGTACTCCTGGGGCATCGGCGACACACCCGCGCCCAAGGGCGGACCCGACGAGGCGACGTACAAGGGCCGCAAGGCGGAGGGCAATCACCTCACCTATGTGGCCGCCGACTCGCAGAATCCGCAGCCGCGCGAGGCCGAGGTCCGGTACTACCGGGCGGACAACGGCGACATGTACCGCCTGTGGATCGACTACCCGGGCAAGGGCTACTTCACGGACGAGGGCCGGGACATCGCCAGGTCCGTGATCGCGAACTGGCAGATCCACAACCTGTGACCCGCCCGCGGCGGCGGCCCGCGTCGACAACCGGGCGCCCCGCAGGGTACTGATGGGGCATGAGTGCAGGCGGCGAACGGACGCGCGAGGGACGGCTGCTGGGTGGGCGCTACCGGCTGACCGAGCGCATCGGCTCCGGCGGGATGGGCACTGTCTGGCGCGCGTACGACGAACTCGTGGGCCGGGACGTCGCCGTCAAGCAGCCCCGGCTGCCCGGCGATCCGGAGGACGAGCACCGGCAGCGGGCCGCCCACCGCCTCTACCGTGAGGCCCGCGCCGCCGCCCGGGTCGAGCATCCGGCCGCCGTCTCCATCCATGACGTCGTCGTGGAGGAGGACGGACTCCCTTGGATCGTCATGGAGTTGGTCCGCGGCGAGTCCCTCCACGAACTCCTCCAGCGCGGCCCGGTCGACGCCCCCGAAGCCGCCCGTATCGGCCACGCCGTCCTCGGTGCCCTGCAGGCCGCGCACGCCGTCGGCATCGTCCACCGGGACGTCAAGCCCGCCAACGTGCTCCTCGGCACGCACGGCCGGGTCGTCCTCACCGACTTCGGCATCGCCCATGTCCAGGGCGAGGAATCTCTCACGATGAGCGGGGAGTTCATCGGCTCGCTGGAGTTCGTCGCGCCCGAGCGGATGTCGGGCCGCGGCGCGGGTCCGGCCTCCGACCTGTGGGCCCTGGGCGTGGTGCTGTTCGCGGCCGTCGAGGGCTGGTCCCCGTTCCGGCGTACGACACTGGAGTCGACCCTCGCCGCGGTCATCGCCTCCGACCCGCCCGAGCCCAAACAGGCGGGCCCGCTCGGCTCGTTGATCACCCGCCTGCTGGCGAAGGACCCCGAACAGCGGCCCGGCCCCGAGGAGGCGTCCGCGATCCTGGAGGCGGTGGCCGAGGGCTGGCCGGTACCGGTCGGCTCCGCCGGGGAGGTGACGGACGTTCAGGACCCTTCCCTGCTCAGGGAGTTCAAGGACGACGCGGGGACGGTACGGCTGGGGGTGGGGCCGGCGTCACGAGCACCGTCGGGGTCGGCGGCGGCGAGTGACGTGACGGCGGGGGGAGGTCGGGCACCCGAGCGTGCGTCCGACCTCGACTCCGCGCCGGACCCCGTCTCCGCGCCGGACCCCGTCTCCGCGCCGAACTCCGACTCCGCGTCCGACCCCGACTCCGCGTCCCACCCCGACTCCGCGCCGGACTCCGAGGACACCCCGCCCGCCGAGAACCCGCCCCCCTCCGAACCGGTGACGCAGACCGTCCCCACCCCCGACACCCACCCCCGTCCCCCCTCCAGGCGCTCACCCCTCCGCCACCCCGCCCTCCTCGCGACCGCCGGCATCCTCGTCCTCGGCGGGGCCCTGCTCACCGTGCCCCACTTCACGGCGTCCGACGACCGGTCCGGCAGCGTGTCCAGCGCCCACAGCTCGGTCCCCGCGGCCCCTCGCACCGCGGTCCCCGCCCCCGCCCCGACCCCCAGCCCCTCCGCCTCCTCCTGGATCGCCCACCGGGAGCAGGACATGGACGCCGTCCTCTACCTCCCCGCCGCGTACAAGGAGATGGCCCGCGAGGGCAGCGCCGCCGACCAGCCCCGGCTCGTCGTCTACGACGTCGGGCTCATCCAGGTCCGCCTCACCCTGTGGGACAAGGCGCCCGGCACCGTACTGGACCGCGCGCAGCAGGTGTTCGACACCTGGAACCTGTACGCCCGCGACGCGAGCGGCGAGTCGACCCGTACCGTCTACCAGGGCCTGGACGCGGTCCTCTCCGACCTCACGTACGACAAGGAGGAGTCGCCGACCCGGGTGATCCAGCTGATCATCGCGACCGCGGACGACCGCATGTACGAGCTGCGGGTGGACATGCCCAAGGGCACGCCCAGCGAGAAGAAGGGCGCCGCGGTGTTCGAAGGGGCCAAGGACCGTCTCGTGATCGCGAAGAGCTGAAACGCGCCGGTCGCCCCCGCACGATCCCCGGCCAGCTCCGCGCAATCCCCGGCCGCCCTCGAACAACGCCCTGATCAGCGGCTTCGCTGCCAGTCATCACTGGCGGTGTGTGTGCGGTCGGTGAAGCCGCGTTACCGACGGGTACCCAAAGGCTCCGCTCCGGCATACGCTGCCCGTCATGACGGACTCGCAGGCCCCGGAGAAGACCGGCACCACCGTTGCCGGCACCAACCCCCTCGCCCCCGCCCCCGAGGGCGCCCGCACCGCCGCGGACGTGGTCACCCCCGAGCTGGTCGCCCAGCTCACCAAGGGCGTGGCCGGTTCCGGGCGCACCGCCAACCACAGCCCCTTCACCGGCGAGAAGCTGGCCGACCTGCCGGAGTCGACGCCGGAGGACGTGGCGGAGGCCTTCGCGACGGCCCGTGCGGCGCAGGCCCTGTGGGCGCAGACACCGGTACGGCAGCGCGCGGCCGTCCTGCTGCGCTTCCACGACCTGGTGCTGGCCCGGCAGGCCGAGGTCCTCGACCTCGTCCAGCTGGAGACCGGCAAGGCGCGGCTGCACGCGCACGAGGAGGTCCAGGCCGTCGCCGTCGCGGCCCGCCACTACGGCCGCAAGGCCCCGGCCTATCTGAAGCCGAAGCGGCACACCGGCGCCATGCCGAACCTCACCAAGGTCACCGAACTGCGCCACCCGCGCGGGGTGGTGGGCCAGATCGTCCCCTGGAACTACCCGCTCGAACTCTCCGTCGGCGACGCGCTCCCCGCCTTCGCCGCCGGCAACGCGGTCGTCATGAAGCCCGACACCGAGACCTGCCTGACCGCCCTGTGGGCCCGCGACCTCCTCATCGAGGCCGGCCTGCCCGCCGACCTCTTCCAGGTCGTCATCGGCGACGGACCGGTCATCGGCCCGGAGATCGTCCAGCACGCCGACTACGTCTCCTTCACCGGCTCCACCCGCACCGGCCGCGAGGTCGCGAAGGGCGCCGCGGCCCGGCTGGTCGGCGTCTCCCTCGAACTCGGCGGCAAGAACGCCATGGTGGTCCTGGAGGACGCCGACGTCGAGAAGGCCGCCGCGGGCGCGGTCCGCGCCTGCTTCTCCTCCGCGGGCCAACTGTGCGTCTCCATCGAGCGGTTGTACGTCCACGAGTCGATCGCCGACGCCTTCCTCGACCGCTTCGCCGCCCGCACGAAGGCCATGCGCCTGGGCACCTCCCTCGCCTACGGCGCCGACATGGGCTCGCTGGCCGGCGAACGCCAGCTGGAGTCCGTCACCCGCCATGTCGAGGAGGCCGTCGCCAAGGGCGCCACGCTCGTCGCCGGCGGCCACGCCCGCCCGGACATCGGCCCGTACTTCTTCGAGCCGACCATCCTCGACGGCGTCGAGGCCCCCATGGCCGTCTGCGCCGAGGAGACCTTCGGCCCGGTCGTCTCCCTCTACCGCTTCAAGACCGACGACGAGGCCGTCGAGGCCGCCAACTCCACGCCGTACGGCCTCAATTCGTCGGTCTGGACGAAGAGCACCGCCCGTGGCCGCGCGGTCGCCGCACGGCTGCGCACCGGCACGGTCAACGTCAACGAGGGCTACGCCTCCGCCTACGGCAGCGTCCAGTCCCCGATGGGCGGCATGAAGGACTCGGGGCTCGGCCGCCGGCACGGCTCCGAGGGCATCCTCAAGTACACCGAGGCCCAGACGATCGCCCAGCAGCGCCTGCTGCCGATGGCTCCCGCGCTGGGCATGGACGACGAGAAGTACGCGGCCTTCATGACCACGAGCCTGCGGGTGATGAAGGCCCTCCGCTTCAGGTGATCACGGCCGCGGACGGCCCGCAGCGCATCTCAATGAGGAGAACACGTTGTCGCAAGATGCCTATGACTACGACGTCCTGGTCGTCGGTTCCGGCTTCGGCGGTTCGGTGACCGCCCTGCGCCTGACCGAAAAGGGCTACCGCGTCGGCGTATTGGAGGCGGGCCGCCGCTTCACCCGGGAGTCCCTCCCCAAGAACTCCTGGGACCTCAAGAACTACCTCTGGGCGCCCAAGCTCAACATGTACGGAATCCAGCGCATCCACCTCCTGGGCAACGTCATGGTCCTCGCCGGCGCGGGCGTGGGCGGGGGCTCCCTCAACTACGCCAACACCCTCTACGTGCCGCCGAAGCCGTTCTTCGAGGACCCCCAGTGGCGTGACATCACGGACTGGCAGGAGGAGTTGAAGCCGTACTACGACCAGGCGCAGCGCATGCTCGGCGTACGGCTCAACCCGACGATGACCCCGTCCGACGTCCATCTGAAGGCCGCGGCCGAGCGGATGGGCGTCGGCGACACCTTCCACATGGCCCCGGTCGGCGTCTTCTTCGGCGACGGCAAGGACGCCGAGGGGGAGTCGAAGGCGGCCCCCGGCGAGCCGGTCGCGGACCCCTACTTCGGCGGCGCGGGACCCGACCGCAAGGCCTGTACCGAGTGCGGCGAGTGCATGACCGGCTGCCGGCACGGCGCGAAGAACACCCTCAACGAGAACTACCTCTACCTCGCCGAGAAGGCGGGCGCGGTCGTGCACCCGATGACGACCGTCGTGTCGGTCACCGACGACTCGCGGGGCGGCTACGCGGTCGCCACGCTCCCCACCGATGACCGCCGGAAATCTGGCGGCCGCACCTTCAAGGCCCGCCAGGTCGTCCTCGCGGCCGGCACCTACGGCACCCAGACCCTGCTGCACCGGATGAAGGCGGGCGGCCAACTGCCCTACCTCTCCGAGAAGTTGGGCGAGCTGACCCGCACCAACTCCGAGGCCCTGGTGGGCGCCCAGACCAACAACCGCCGCTACCGCAAGGCCACGGGCGAGCCGAAGGTCGACTTCACGCGCGGAGTCGCCATCACCTCCTCGGTGCACCCGGACGAGAACACCCACATTGAGCCGGTCCGCTACGGCCGGGGCTCCAACTCGATGGGCGGCCTGTCGATCCTCCAAGTCCCGTACGCCGAGGGCTCGTCGAGGGCGCTGGCCTGGCTGCGCAACGCCGTCCGCCATCCCCTCCTCGTGCTGCGCTCGCTCTCCAACCGGCAGTGGTCGGAGCGGACCATCATCGGCCTGGTGATGCAGTCGCTGGACAACTCCCTGACGACGTACCTGAAACCGGACGGCGTCGGCAGGGGCCTGCTCACCGCACGGCAGGGGCACGGCGCGCCCAACCCCAAGCAGATCAGGGCCGCTTCGGAGGGCGCGACCGCGATCGCCGCCGAGATCAACGGCTTCGCCGGCTCGAACGTCGGCGAGCTGATGGGCACCCCGCTCACCGCCCACTTCCTCGGCGGCTGCCCGATCGGCTCCTCGCGCGAGAGCGGTGTCATCGACCCGTACCACCGGCTCTACGGCCATCCCGGTATCTCGGTCGTCGACGGCTCCGCGGTCTCGGCCAACCTGGGTGTGAACCCCTCGCTGACGATCACCGCCCAGGCCGAGCGCGCGATGTCGCTGTGGCCCAACAAGGGCGAGGCGGATCCGCGTCCCGCGCAGGGAACGGCGTACGAGCGACTGAAGCCGGTCGAGCCGCAGGCGCCGGCCGTCCCCGCGGACGCGTTCGGCGGGCTGCGGCTGCCGTTCCTGGGGATGCCGACAGTGCCCGCGAAGAAGTAGCGGCCCAGGCTCCCCATCGGGAGCCGCAGCAGACGAAGTGGGGACCTGCACCCCCCTCCGAGCGCAGGTCCCGCACTTCGTCTGTGGCTGGTGGTCCTGGTGATAAGACCGGTGGTTCTGGTGGTGTGACCGACGAGGCGCGGGAATGGTTGCCTCCGTATTCACGGAAACTTTTCGGCGTGATGAATCGGCATGGGCATGGCTATCCTCGGCCCGTCGACCCATCCAAGAGAGAGTCCGATGTCTGACAGACGGTCCGAGGATCCATCGGGGGACGAGCCGTCGTCCTCACCCATATCCGACGAGGTGTGGGAGCAGTTCATCCGTGACACCGAGCGGGACATCCGCGACTCCGCTCCCAAGGAACCCTCCGCCCGGGCCCGCATGGTCACCGAGCGGCTGAAGCGCGAGGGGACGCCGCCCGAGGGCTGGCGCACCGGCCCGACGAGTACGCCGAAGAAGGGCCGTCGGCGCAAGGCGTGGGCGATCATCGGCGTACCCGTCGCGATCGCCGTGGCCCTCGTCGCGATGAAACCGTCGCTGCTGCCGGGCGACCCCTTCGGTTCGGGTTCGGATTCGGCTGCGGGCGCCTCCTCCTCCCCGCTGCCCGCCGAGAGCACGAAGCCCACCGCGCCGCCCGCCGCGGCCGACCCCGACATCCCCACGCTCGACGAGCCGTTCGCCGGTTCCCCCGCGCTGCGCTGGGCCGACGGCGAAGCAGGCATCGTGCTGCCGAAGGCCACGGCCCTCGGCGCGGTCTCCGAGGACCGGGTCGAACTGGCCCTCCAGCAGACCAGGAAGCTGCTCGTCGACGCGAACCTGAACCCGAAGGTGGTGGCAGGGGCCCGGCCCGAGGTCGCGCTCTCGGTGCTCGACCCCAAGCAGCCGAAGCTGATCGACGACCTGAACACCGCCCTGCGCACGCCGACCAAGGCCCACGATCCGCTGTCGATGTTCAGCCGCTTCGACCCGAGCGAGGTGCGGCTGGTCGGTGACGTGATCAAGACCCGCGGCCGGATCACCTTCAAGAAGGGCAAGTTCGACGCGGTCTCGGTGCACGCCGACTACACCTTCGTCTACCCGGTCGTGCGCACCGACGGCTCGACCGAGGTGACCCGCACCATCGTGCGCCGCGTGATCGACACCGAACTCCTCGACCCCACGCACTACAAGGTGACGCCGGGGCGGCTGAGCATCGCCAAGTACGACGAGGACGCCGGGAACTCCGCCTGCGACGTCAACGACGGTTATCTGCACCCCCAGTTCCCGTCCCAGGCCCCCTCCGCGAGTGCCACGCCGAGCGGTCCCGCGGTCGACCCGTACGACCGCAGCCGGGACATCGGCAAGGAGAGCGGGGACTGCGGCACGGTGAGCCGCACCTGACGGACTCCGTACGCGGGTTCGGTACACGGGCTCCGTACGCATGCGAAGGGCCCCGCGGGACGTGCGTCCGCGGGGCCCTTCTCCGTCAGCACCGACGTCAGGGCAGCGCCGGTGCCTGGGAGCGGCGCCGGGGGGTTGCGCCGCTTGTCTGTGCGCCCTGGTCGCCGCCCCGGCGCGAACCGGGCGCACGGATGGTCTCGACCTCTGGCAGTACGGAAGTACAGGGCTGTGCGATGGGCTGGTACAGGTCAATAGATGGAACTCTGGCGGGACTTGGGGCTTTCTAGGCATCGTGCTGGATGCTCGCGGCCTCCGCAACCGTTTGACCCAGGATCGTGCATATTTGCATATTCCGCCGGACGGCCCCGGGCGTCCCCGGAGCCGACCGTTCTCTTGGGTGACCGGGCTGCTGTCCCCTGCCGTCCGGTCACGACCCTGGGGCGAGGTCCCACGACGCACGGCACGATCCCGTACATCTCATCGCCCCAGCGGAGCCACGCGTGGTTCTTTCGGGCCCGCCCCTGGCTGGCACGGACATCGGGACCAACGAAGCGGTTCGCGCCGCGGTCACGCGCCGTACGGGTGAGAGGGGGCCCGAACTCAGATGCGCCCCCTGGACAGTTCGAGGAGCGTCATCGCGAGGGAGGTGCCGGGCTTGCCGAGCGCGTCGCTGTAGCGGCTGAGGATCTCGTTCTCACGGGACAGGTTCACACGCCGCCCTCCGGAGGCGATCCGTGCCTCCTGGACGAGGGCGGACACGGCGGCCCGTTCCTGGATCAGACCGATGATCCGGTCGTCGAGCGCGTCGATGCGCTCGCGGGCGTCGGCGATCGTCTGCTCGGTCGTGACGGTGGTCATAGGGGGCTCCTCGTCGGAACGGCGTCCCTGGAGCGACACGACCCGGGAAACGACAGGCGCCCCGGGCCTTGTCGGCCCGGGGCGCCTGGGAAGTCGCTTGTCAGTTGCTCAAGCAGCACGACCATGGCAGCCGGTGGGCCGGTTGCCATAGGTAAAGAGGAAGGTCGGGTGCGTGAGCATGGGCGCCAGTATGCCACGGGACCGCGCCGGGGCGGGCCTCGGTAGAATCGGCGTACGCACAAGACCCCCGCCCCACCGCCGGAAGGCTCCCGTGTCACCAGCGACCCCTACTGCCGCCGCCCCCGACACCGTCCTGGTCGTCGACTTCGGTGCGCAGTACGCCCAGCTCATCGCCCGTCGCGTCCGTGAGGCCCGGGTCTACAGCGAGATCGTGCCGAGCACCATGCCGGTCGCCGAGATGCTCGCCAAGAACCCGGCGGCGATCATCCTCTCCGGCGGCCCGTCCTCGGTGTACGCGGAGGGCGCCCCGCGCCTGGACCGCGAGCTCTTCGAGGCCGGCGTCCCCGTCTTCGGCATGTGCTACGGCTTCCAGCTGATGGCGACGACGCTGGGCGGCACGGTCGACAACACCGGCGCCCGCGAGTACGGCCGCACCCCGCTGCACGTCTCCCGGTCGTCCTCCACCCTCTTCGAGGGCACCCCGGACGAGCAGTCGGTGTGGATGTCCCACGGCGACGCCTGCTCGGCCGCCCCCGAGGGCTTCTCGGTCACGGCCTCCACGGACGTCGTCCCGGTCGCCGCCTTCGAGAACGACGAGAAGAAGCTCTACGGCGTCCAGTACCACCCGGAGGTCATGCACTCCACGCACGGCCAGCAGGTCCTGGAGCACTTCCTGTACCGCGGCGCGGGCCTCACCCCGTCCTGGACCACCGGCAACGTGATCGAGGAGCAGGTCGCCGCGATCCGCGAGCAGGTCGGCGACAAGCGCGCCATCTGCGGCCTGTCCGGCGGCGTCGACTCCGCCGTGGCCGCCGCCCTCGTCCAGAAGGCCATCGGCTCGCAGCTGACCTGTGTGTACGTCGACCACGGTCTGATGCGCAAGGGCGAGACCGAGCAGGTCGAGAAGGACTTCGTGGCCGCGACCGGCGTTCAGCTGAAGGTCGTGGACGCGGAGGAGCGCTTCCTCACCGCGCTCGCCGGGGTCTCGGACCCCGAGGAGAAGCGGAAGATCATCGGCCGCGAGTTCATCCGCGTCTTCGAGCAGGCCCAGGCCGAGATCATCGCGGACGAGGGCCCCGAGGTCGCGTTCCTGGTGCAGGGCACGCTCTACCCGGACGTCGTCGAGTCGGGCGGCGGCACGGGCACCGCGAACATCAAGTCCCACCACAACGTGGGCGGGCTGCCGGAAGACCTCGAATTCAAGCTCATCGAGCCGCTGCGCAAGCTGTTCAAGGACGAGGTCCGGATGGTCGGCCAGGAGCTCGGTCTGCCGGACGAGATCGTCCAGCGCCAGCCCTTCCCCGGCCCCGGCCTCGGCATCCGCATCGTCGGCGAGGTCACCAAGGACCGCCTCGACCTGCTCCGCGAGGCCGACGCCATCGCCCGCGAGGAGCTGACCGCGGCCGGCTTGGACCGCGAGATCTGGCAGTGCCCGGTGGTCCTGCTCGCGGACGTCCGCAGCGTCGGCGTCCAGGGCGACGGCCGCACCTACGGCCACCCGATCGTCCTGCGCCCGGTGTCGAGCGAGGACGCCATGACGGCCGACTGGTCGCGCCTGCCGTACGACGTCCTCGCCAAGATCTCGACGCGCATCACGAACGAGGTCGCCGACGTCAACCGGGTCGTCCTCGACGTCACGAGCAAGCCGCCGGGGACCATCGAGTGGGAGTGAGCCCTCCCGGGGCTCAGGTCCGCTTGAGGGTGCGCATCGGCTCTCCGGGCTTCCAGATCTCGACGACGAGGTACTTCTCGTCCTCGACGTAGGTCCGTACGACCTCCGTCAGCTCGGTGCGGAAGAGGTGGAACGGCTCCGGCGGTTCCACCTCTCGCGTGTACGCCGCCTTCACCGCTCCGTCCTCGACCTCCACCGCCCGCCCGCTCACCCGGACGTCCCCGCCGCCCATGCCGGTGCCCTCGCCGGGGTTGGCCTGGAGCGCGAAGCGGGGGTCCCGGCGCAGGTCGAGGGCCTTGAGCGAGCCGGTCATCATCCCGAACCACAGCTCGCCGTCCAGGAAGCGCACCTCAAGCCCGCTGGTGCGCGGGGAGCCGTTCGCGCGCAGGGTGGCCAGGACATGGTGGGTGTGGCCGGTGAAGCGTTCCTCGGCGATCCGCGCCAGCTCGGGTTCGGCGCCGCGGAAGGCGGCCCAGTTCGATGTCATACGCCGATCGTCGCCCGTAAACCCGACATCTTCTGTCGTGATTCGGTCGCGTGCGTCATCTTTACATCACAAGCCTGTTCTCCTGCGCTGACCGACGGTAACTTCCGCTCTTTACAGCAATCCAGTGCCGGAGGACCACATGCACGGGCCGACCCCACGGCTGCCGCTCCCCACGGATCGGCTGCGCTTCGCCATGCCGCCCATGCACGAGTCGCTCGACGACGAACGCCGGCACCGCAAGGAGCGGCTCGCGGGCGCGCTGCGGATCTTCGGGCGGCTCGGCTTCGAGGACGGGGTGTCGGGGCACATAACGGCCCGCGACCCCGAGTACAGCGACTGCTTCTGGGTCAATCCGTTCGGCATGCCGTTCAAGCACGTCACCGTGAGCGACCTCGTCATGGCCAACTCCGACGGACAGGTCATCGAGGGCCGCTACCACGTCAACCAGGCCGCCTTCACCGTGCACGCCCAGGTCCACGCGGCCCGCCCCGACGTCGTGGCCGTCGCCCACTGCCACTCCGTGCACGGCCGCGCCCTGTCCGCCCTCGGCGACCTCCTGGACCCCATCACCCAGGAGAGCTGCGCCTTCTACGAGGACCACGCGCTGTACGACGCCTACACCGGCGTCGCCGTCGACGCCGAGGAGGGCCGCCGGATCGCCACCGCCCTCGGCTCCCGCAAGGCGCTCGTACTGCGCAACCACGGGCTGCTGACGGTCGGCGACTCGGTGGACGCGGCGGCCTGGTGGTTCCTGTCCATGGAGCGCTCCAGCCAGGTCCAGCTCACCGCCAAGGCGGCCGGCCGCCCGCTCCTCATCGACCACAAACTCGCCGTCGCCACCCGCGAACAGCTCGGCGGCGACCTGGTGGCGTGGATCAACTACCAGCCGATCTGGCAGGACATCAGCCGCAGCGAGCCGGATCTGCTGAGTTGATCTCCCGCAGCGGCCGACGGTCTCAGAAG
Organism: Streptomyces sp. NPDC001002; assembly: GCF_053599215.1. Lineage (NCBI taxonomy): Bacteria > Bacillati > Actinomycetota > Actinomycetes > Kitasatosporales > Streptomycetaceae > Streptomyces > Streptomyces sp. NPDC001002. The sequence continues at coordinate 25,842 of NZ_JBSFLV010000082.1, forward strand.
CCGCGCAGCACCGCCGCCTTCGTCATCGCGAACTCCTCGTCCGTCAGCACCCCGTCCCGGTACAGCTCGCCCAACTCCCGCAGCCTGCGCAGCAGTACGTCGTGATGGTCCGACTGCGCCGGCACGGCCGCCGCCAACCGCGGCCGCTCCTGCTCCCCGTCCGCGAGATCGCCGACGCCACGGGTGGACGGGTGCGGGAGCCGGGCGGTGACGGCGGTGGCGATCAGCGCCGTCAGCAGGTCACGGCGGGTGCTGCCCCACAGATCGAGGGCGTACGGGTCCTTCTCCGGCGGCAGTTTGGAGAACACCGTCTCCCGGGTCACGAAGCGCAGGAAGCCGTCCTCGTAGCCGGAGTTGGGCAGCCACTCGACCTGCACGAGGTCGCCGAGGGCGATGATCCGCGGCCCCGTCGCCCGCTTGACCCGGTCCGAGGTGTCGGCCCAGTCCAGGCGCACCTGGGTGCCGTCGAAGGAGACGGTGCCGTCGGAGGAGCGCACCGAGACCGGCACCGGCGGCCCCGGCAGCAGATACGCCTTCGTCGGGTCCTTGGGGACGCGGTCCAGCATCAGGGCCTGGCGGATCTCCTCGGCGATGTACTCGGCGACCCCGGAACGGTCCACGTCCACCAGCAGCCGGTAGGGATCGGCCGCCTCCGGCAGCCGCCCGCCGGTGGCCTGCAGCAGCGGGTCGGCGCCCTCGCGCAGCCTCAATCTCAGCCGCCCGCGCTTGCGTTCGGGCTCCAGGACCACGCCCGCCACGGCTTCGAGGGGCACCGCGACCTCTCCGTAGGTCTGCCGGAACAGTGGCACGGAGCGGTGGAGACCCGGCGTGATCCTGACCGTGGTGCCGTCGAAGGCCCAGGTCCCGTCCCGCTGGATGATCTCGGCCATAGGGAAATTCTCGCAGCCGGGTCAACACTGCGGTCCGGGCTTCACCCGCCTCGACCAGACCTGCCGGACGCGGACGGGGTGGCGTAGGGCACAATGCGCTGTCATCACGCGGGACTTGCAAGGCGGTGGCCGACCGACGGTCGGGGCCGCCGGTCGATGGGGTTGTGGGGAAGGCGGGCGTCGGGCGTGGCGGTGCAGGAGGCGAGAGGGGGCGCGGACGCGAGCGCCGGCCGGGCGGGTTACGGGGGAGCGCCGGGCGGTGCTCCCGTCGGCGCGCACGGGGGTGGCTGCACCTGCGGGGACTGCCCGCACGGGGCGCGCGAGGGACATCGGCGCGCGGTCGCCGAATTCCTGCTGCTGCGCGAGGAGTTCGCGGCCGGACAGGGGCTGCCCGCAGCGGTGGCCCATTCGGCCCAGGCTTCCCGGCAGTGGGTCTCGGAGGAACTGACCCAGTCGGCGGGGCTCGTCGCCGAACGCGGCCGGGCCGAGGGCGAGGCCTGGCTGGCCTGTCTGTGGCGCCGGGCCGTGTTCACGGTGTGGGCCCTGGTCCTGACGCTTCTGCTGGTGCAGGCCCTCACGGCGATCGGCGCGGGCTGGACCGCCGCGCGCACGGCCGGACTGCTCGCCGCGCTGCTCGTGGCCGGCGCCCTGACCGCCGCGTCCTGGTTCCACCGGGCGCGCGGTGGCGTACTGGCCCCGGTCATCGGCGAGGACAACCGCCTCTCCACCTCCCGCACGGTCGCCGCGGTCTGGGTGCTGTTCGTCGTCTACGCCGTGCTGGTGCTGGTCGGCCGCCTGGCCGCCGCGTCCGACCACGCGGAGCGCGACACCCTGATCTCCGGGCTCGAACTCGCCCGCGGCGCCGGTGTGGTGACCGTCCTCGCCGTGGTCTGCGCGATCGCCGTCCTGGTCCGCCGGGTCGTCGGACTACGAGTGCTCGGGCAACGCCTCCAGAAGGTACGGGCGGACCGGCCCCGCGCGGCCGACCTGCTGACGGACGACTCGGGGCGCGGCACCTTCGCGGACATCCAGTACGCCGTGATCAGCGCCGTCGCCGTGGTCTTCGCCGCCGTACGCCTGGCCCGGCGCCCGGACCAACTCCCCGACCTGCCCTGGGGCCTGGCCGTGGTCGTCCTCGTCTCCGCCGCCACCTACGTGGCCGGCAAGTACGCCGAGGGCGGGCGCCCGGTGATCCTCTCCGTGGTCCGCTCCCGCGAGGCGGGCGACCTCGACGCGCCCATCCGTACCGGCGACGACATCGAGATCCGGGGCGCCGGCTTCGTACCGCCCGGCGCGCAGGGCGCCGACCGACTGTCCCGGATGGTCGTCCGGATCGGCGCGGTCCACGTCCATGTCCCGCTCGTCCCGGTGGCGGGCGGCTTCCGCAATCCGACGGACGTGGTACTGACCGTGCCGGTGCCGGCGGACGTGGAACCGGGGCGGGTGGAGGTGCAGGTGGTCACCGCGGCGGGCGTGGAGACCAACCGTTACGCGATCGACGTCACGGACTGACCGGGACTGACCGGGGCTGACCAGGGCTGACCGAGACTGGCAGATCCTGACAGGGATTGATGGGTTCTGATGGGGGCTGATGGTCCCTGACCAGGTCTGATATGTCCTGGCGCCGGGCGTGCGCGCCCCGGCTCGAAATTCGGCACGAACGGATTGAGCGCTCCGCCCCTTACGTACGTATGGTCTTTGAAGGGGTCTTTGGCATGGCGGGCGAGAGGCGGCGGCTATGACTTACGGCACGCGTACGGATATGCAAACCCCCTACCTCGACGAGGGCCGGAGCTGGCGGGACACCGCGACCCGATACGCCCTCCTTCCTCTCCGTGTGTTCCTCGGCGTCACGTTTATCTACGCCGGGTTGGACAAACTCACCGACAGCGCGTTTCTCAAGGACTCCGGCTCCGGCTCCGTCGGCGAGATGATGCGCGCCGTCCGTGACTCCTCGGCCATCCCGGCCATGGTCGACATGGCCCTGAAGAACCCGGTCGGCTTCGGCTACGCCATCGCCTTCGGCGAACTCGCCGTCGGCATCGGCACGTTGATCGGCCTCCTCGCGCGAATCGCCGCGCTCGGCGGAGCCCTGATCTCCCTCAGCCTGTGGCTGACGGTGAGCTGGGGCTCGGACCCCTACTACTACGGCAACGACCTCGCCTACCTGATGGCCTGGCTCCCGCTCGTCCTCGCGGGCGCGTCGGTGTTCTCCCTGGACGCAGCGCTCCGAGCCCGACGGAGGCAACGGGCGGGCGGGTATCGGTAGACAGGTCGGTCGGGCAGGTCGGTCGCGTAAGTCGGTCGGGCAAGCCGCAGTTCCGGGGCCGCGGCCCTTGGCCGCGGCGGCTCCACGGTCGGGCGGACACCGGTAGCTCCTGGTCGGCGGGGGCTACCGGGCCGGTGCGTCCTGGTGGGGCTGGTCCGCGGTTCTTCGGGGGGCCCGGCGGCGCCGCACCGCCCGGGTCAGGACGCTGGTCGCGCCCGCCAGGAAGAGGCCGATCGTGACGAGCGGGATGATCGCGAACCACGGGGTCTCCCAGAGGCCGCCCGCGTCGCCGGCGTAGACGACGCCCGCGAGGGTGAGGGCGAGGCCCGCGATCAGTTTTCCGGGCTGGAACTCATGACGTGGCACGGCTGACCTCCGCCTGTCCGAGGCCGACCTGGATGTCGATGTCGAGCGTGCCGGTGTTCTTGCCGCCCGTGACGGGTGTCAGGGTGACCTCCTTGTGCTTGTCCGGCGCCACGTCCACGTCCTTCTGCTCGTCACCCGGCAACTGGATGTCGCCCACCCCCACGTCGATGCTCAGCTTCACGGTCGCGTCCTTCGGCACGATCACCTTCACCCGGCCCGCGCCGATCTCCGCCTCCGTCTCCACCGTCCGGCCCTTGGCCACGTGCACCCGGCTCAGGTCCAGGGTGCCGACCCCGGAGCCCAGGTTGTACTTGGCCCGGACGTCGGCCGCCGTGGCGGGCTGCCAGGTAGTACGTATCCAGTGCGTGTCGATGTCCTTCGGGAGCGCGACCGAGCCGGCGAGCAGCGCCGCGGTGATGATCGCGAGGAAGATCGAGCCCGCGCCCGTGCGTCCCAGGAACGCGCTGACCGCGATGCCCAGACCGAGGACGATCAGCGCGGCGGCCAGGCCGGTCTGCAGGCTGGTGCCGAGCGCGTGGTCCTCCCAGGTCCCGGCCGTGCCCAGGACGCCTGCGCCGAGGGCGAGCAGGAACACCCAGCCGCCGATCCAGCGCGAGCCGCGCTGCCTCGGCGCCGGGACCTGCGGGGCGCGTATGTCCGCGCGGCTGCGCCAGGGGGAGCCCAGGCTGATGTTGACCGCCGCCGCGATGTCCCGGTCGCGGGAGTCCTGGGGGCCCCAGAGGTAGCCGGTGCCCCCCACGTGCGTGCCGTCCTTGACGATCGGGTCCCGCCACCAGGAGGGGTAGGCGGCGGGGACCGGCGGTGCCTGGGCCTCCGGCGGGGCGTCCGCGGCGGCCTGGGCGGCGAGCGGGTCGGGGTCGGGGGTGCCGCGCTGGCGCGACCAGTACCCCGCGCCCGCGAGGAGGAGGGAGAGGACGACGGCGAAGGCCATCACCCCGCCGTTGGCCACCATCGTCAGGAACACTCCGCAGCCGACCAGCGCGAACAGCACGGCTGTCAGGGCCTGGCCGTCGACCCGGCCGGTGAGGAGCTTGCGGACCTCGTTCTCCTCCTCGTCCTGGTACGGCACGAGGAGCCAGGCGAACCCGTAGAAGATCAGACCGATACCGCCGGTCGCGGAGAGCACGGCGAGCGTGATCCGGAAGATCACCGGGTCCATGTCGCACTGCCGCCCCAGCCCCGCGCACACGCCCGCGAGCATTTTGTAGTCACGGTCGCGCCGGAACTTCCGGGAGATGTCGCCGCCCTCGGCAGACCCGCTGGCGCCGTCCGCGGCGGGGGGCTCAGTCGATGTCGTCGCCGATGCCGACGCCTGAGCTTGCGCGTCCCCAGCCCTTCGCCCCGGTCGGGGCCCCGCCCCCGCGTCCGCCGTGGGTGGGGCGTCCGCGGCGGGCACGGCATCCTGCGGCCCGGCGCCCGGAGCGGGGCGCGGGCCGGAGCCGGGTCCCGGACCCGTCGCGGCACGCTCGTGATCTGTCATGTGTCCATGGTGACGGGCGCGACGCGACAGCGGCAGTCGGTACGACCCTGGCCGGACCCTGATTTCCCCCCTGACCCGACGCCGGGGAAGCGTTCGACCGGCCCGGACGCCGAAGATCAGGGGAGTCTCCGGGGTCGACCCTGATGCTCTGTCTCCTCGGCCATGTGACCATCGATGCCATGCCGGAAGTCGCAGCAGCGCCCCTCGTCGAACCGCGACCGCCGCGCAAGCTCTACCGCAGCAGCGACGGACGCTGGCTCGGTGGTGTGGCGCGGGGGCTCGCCGGGCATCTCGGGCTGCCCGTGATCTGGGTGCGGCTGGTCTTCGTGGGCCTGTTCATGGCGGACGGGCTCGGTGCGCTGCTCTATGCCGCGTTCTGGTTCTTCGTGCCGCTCGGCATCGGAGGCGTGGCCGGTCAGCGGCCGCCGTCGTTGGTGTCGACCGAGACCTCCCCCGACGGTCGGCGAAGGCTGGTCGCCCGTCGCCCCGACAAGGGGCAGATCGTCGCGCTGCTCCTCATGGTCGTCGTGGCCATGGTCTTCGTCGGCAGCGTGAATCTGGGCAACGGCGCGAAGGCGTACCTGTGGCCCGTCGTCCTCGTCGGCGCGGGCGTCGCCCTGGTCTGGCGCCAGGCGGACAACGCGCGCCGGGCCCGCTGGGCCGAGGTCGGCCGCCGCAAGCGCACCCTGCGGCTGCTGCGTGCCGCCGGCGGTGTCCTCCTCGTCACGGCGGGCGTCACCGGCATCTTCGTCCTCCAGGGTTCCGCCGCCCACCTCGGTTCCGTGCTCCAGGCGGCGCTCGCGGTGCTGGTGGGGATAACGCTCCTCGCCGGCCCCTACCTCGTCCGCATGACCCAGGACCTCTCCGAGGAACGCCTGATGCGCATCCGCGCGCAGGAGCGCGCCGAGGTCGCCGCCCACGTCCACGACTCGGTGCTGCACACCCTCACCCTGATCCAGCGCAACGCGGAGAACGCGAACGAGGTGCGCCGTCTCGCCCGCGCCCAGGAGCGCGACCTGCGCACCTGGCTGTACAAACCGGAGGGCACCGGCAAGGACGAGGCCGACGAACCCACCACCCTGGCCGAGGCCGTCCGGCGCAACGCGGCCGAGGTGGAGGACAAACACGGCGTCCCCATAGAGGTCGTGGTCGTCGGCGACTGCCAGCTCGACGACCGCACGGGACCGCAGATGCAGGCCGCGCGCGAGGCAATGGTGAACGCGGCCAAGTACGGTGGCGAGGGCGGTGCGGTCCAGGTCTACGCCGAAGTCGAAGGAAAGACGGTCTTCGTGTCCGTCCGGGACCGCGGCCCGGGCTTCGACCTGGACTCGATACCCGCCGACCGGATGGGTGTCAGAGAATCGATCATCGGCCGCATGGAACGCCACGGCGGAACAGCCAGGCTGCGCGCGGTGCCTGGCGGCGGCACAGAGGTCGAGCTGGAGATGGAGAGGGCGGAGATGACGTCATGAGCGACCCGACCGAGGCGAACCCGGAGCGCACGGAACAGGCGGCCGGCGGCGCGGGGGAGCGCCACGTACGCGTGGTCCTCGTCGACGACCACCGCATGTTCCGTACCGGAGTGCAGGCAGAGATCGGCCAGACGGCACAGACCGGCGTCGAGGTCGTCGGCGAGGCCGCGGACGTCGACCAGGCGGTCACGGTCATCACCGCGACCCGCCCCGAGGTCGTCCTCCTGGACGTCCACCTCCCGGGCGGCGGCGGGGTCGAAGTCCTGCGCCGCTGCGCCCCGTTGATGGCCGACGCCGAACAGCCCGTGCGCTTCCTCGCGCTGTCCGTGTCGGACGCGGCGGAGGACGTCATCGGCGTGATCCGCGGCGGCGCGCGCGGGTACGTGACCAAGACGATCACGGGCACGGACCTGGTCAACTCCATCTTCCGGGTCCAGGAGGGCGACGCCGTCTTCTCCCCGCGCCTTGCCGGATTCGTCCTCGACGCCTTCGCCTCCACGGACGCCCCGCCGGTCGACGAGGACCTCGACCGCCTCACCCAGCGCGAGCGCGAGGTGCTGCGGCTCATCGCCCGCGGCTACGCCTACAAGGAGATCGCCAAGCAGCTGTTCATCTCGGTGAAGACGGTCGAGTCGCATGTCTCGGCGGTGCTGCGGAAGCTCCAGCTGTCCAACCGGCACGAGTTGACCCGGTGGGCCACGGCACGACGTCTGGTGTGACGGGTCGGTCCGGGGTTCACACCACGCGCGTGGCGCCCGCGAACGGCATCTCGTCGATCGGCGCGATCCGCACCGGCGCCGAGGGGTTCGGGGCGTGGATCATCTGGCCCTTGCCGATGTAGATGCCGACGTGACTGATGCCGGAGTAGAAGAACACCAGGTCGCCCGGGAGCAGTTCGGAGCGGGTGACGCGTCGGCCGGCGCCGATCTGGGCGTAGGTCGTGCGGGGCACGGAGACGCCCGCGGAGCGGTACGCGGCCTGCACCAGGCCCGAGCAGTCGAAGGCGTCCGGCCCGGTCGCGCCCCAGACGTAGGGGCTGCCGAGTTTGGCGTAGGCGTACGAGACGGCCGCCGAGGCACGGGAGTTGGGGGCCGCGGCGGTTGCGGAGGAGGGGGCCTCCAGGGCGGTCCGGGCGCCCGAGGCGGACCGGGACGCGCGGTCCGAGCCGGCTCCCGTGCCCTCCTCGAACCGGGCGCGCTCCGCGGGCGACAGCTCGGACATCAGCCGCTTGGCCGCGTCCAGCTTCCCGGTGATGGTCTTCTTGTGGCGGCTCAGCTCGGCCTGCCGTGACCGCAGCGCGGCCAGCTCGACGCGGGCGGCCCCGCGCAGTTGCTCGATCTCCCGCAGCTCCTCGCGGACGTCCGCGACGGCCGCGGCCTGCCGGGTGCCGGCCCGGTCGACGAACTCGGCGCCGTCGAGGTAGCGGTCGGGGTCGTCGGAGAGCGCGAGTTGCAGCGCCGGGTCGAGACCGCCGTCGCGGTACTGGGCGGCGGCCATCGAACCCAGCGACGCACGCGCCGAGTTGAGCTTGTCCGTCTTGCGGGCCGCCTCGTCGCGCAGGGTGCCGAGACGCTGCTCGGCGGAGTCCGCCTTCTCCTTCGCCCCGTTGTACTTCTCGGTGGCCTTCTCCGCCTCCTGGTACAGCTGGTCCACCTTGGCCTTGACCTGCGACGGCGTCAGTTTCGGCTCGGCGTGTCCGGTCCCGTCGAAGGCCGTCGCGGTCGCCGCCCCCGCCAGGGCGATGGTGAACGCGGTGCGGGCCGTACTGCCGCCGGCCGAACGCCGGCCGGGCTTTCGGTGCGCTGCCAAGTGGACTGCACGTCCTTTCGTACGACCGCTCTCACACGTCCGGCGGCGGCCCGCACAGGGGGAGCGGGCCGCCGCCGGACCTTCTCGGCGGTGGTGTCCGACTGCCGCCCCTGGCCCGGGCGGCGGTGGGGAGCCGGTCACCTGGGGAAGGACGCTAAACCCGACTGTGTCGGCTTGGTAACGCGATGTGCGGAACTGCCGCCAGGGGACCGCCCGGTGACCGGAAACGATCGTGATCGCGGCCCAGGTCCGTCGACTTCACACAGTGCGCTGACCGATGTGACGATTCCCGGACACGTATGGGCGACGCGGTGCTATAGCCCGCATTTATGCAAGATCGGCCGAACGGGTTCGGCGCGTGAAAGGCGGCCCGGTGTCGGGTGGCACCCGAGCCCCTGATTAGGCTCCGGCGTCATGGACGTACTCATCCATCTCTTCGTCGGCCTGCACATCATCGGCATCGCCTCGCTGCTCGGCGGTTTCCTCACCCAGATGAAGGCGATGGGCCGCGGCGAGGCCCGGTTCGTCCCGGCGATGCTGCACGGCGCGCTGACGATGCTGGTCACCGGCGCGATCCTGGTCGGCCTCAACCAGGCCGACGACCAGCACGTGAACAACATCAAGATCGGCCTGAAGCTGGCCCTGCTGATCGTGATCCTCGGCCTGGTCTACGTGAAGCGCGACGACGAGAAGGTGGACAAGAGCCTGTTCGGGCTCGTGGGCCTGCTCACCACGGCGAACATCTTCATCGCGGTGCTGTGGACGTGACGTCCCCCCGGCCCGCGCCGTAGGACCGCACCGCCCCCGCGGCGACCGTCAGCCAGGCCGCCGCCGACACCCACAGCAGCACCTCGCCGGGGTCCTTGAGCCACGACACGTCCACGGCGGCGGAGACCGACAGCGTGGCGGCGGCCGTCATTCCCATCGGGAACACGGTCGACCAGCGGCGCACGTCGTAGCCGAGCCGCGGCCGGAGCACCTCCGCGACGAGCAGTACGGCGAACCAGGCCAGGTCGAGCACGAGCACCGCGACCGTGACGCCGCGCAGGACGCCCCGGTCGTCGTCGTTCCACAGGTACAGCCGCGTGCTGTCGGCGGCCAGCAGTTTCGACCCCGCGAGCGCCGAGATGGCGAGCGCGCCGCCCGCGATCCAGTGGTCGCCGGCGCCCGTGACCACCTGGCGCAGGTCGAAGCGCGGCAGCGCGACGAGGTAGAGGCCGAGGCCGAGCCAGAACAGCACGAGGGCCGCGTGCGCGAGCCATGCCGTGGTCCCGGCGGCGGCGAGGGAGGCACCGAGCACGGCGAGCCCCTGCGTGGCCACACACCCCAGGAACACACCCCCGGGCATACGGCGCTTCCAGTGCCGTACGACATCGACGAGCAGCACCGGCCACAGCACGGTCGCCAGCGCGAGCAGCGCCTCGGCGAGGGTCCGCCAGCCGAGGGCTACGAACCGGGTGCCGAGTACGGTCGTCGCCGCCACGGCGGTCAGCGCGGCCGGGGTCGCTGCCTCGGCCCGCCATCGCGCCCGGTCCCGCAGCAGCCGTACGGCGAAGTCCGCGGCCAGTGCCAGCCAGGCGACGCAGGCGACCACCAGGGCGATCCGCGACAGGACCTCGTAGCCCGTCAGATGCCAGCCGACGGAGATGATGCCGGTCGCCATCACGACGGCTCCGGCCGCCGGCGGACGCTGCGCCCACCAGGCGCGAAGGGAGGAGAGACCGGACATGGGCCGATGCTAAGGAGCACGGCACGGGTTGCGGGCGGGGCACGCGCGCGGGGGTGCGGAATTACGCGCGGGTGCGGGGCACGCAGGTGGCGCCGGGGCGCGTACTCCTCGCGTCAGGCCGGGCGTACCACGCTGTGGATCGCCGACTCGCCGTCGTAGTAGATCGATTCCTCGCGGACGTACGCGCCCGGCTTGGGGGCGTGGATCATCATGCCGTTGCCTATGTAGAGGCCGACGTGGCTGATGTCGTCGTAGAAGAAGACCAGGTCGCCGGGTTGGGCGTCGGCGAGGGAGACGGTGGTGCCCGCGTTCACCTGGTCGTAGGTGACGCGGGGGAGGGTGACGCCGGCGGCCTTCCAGGCGGCCTGGGTGAGGCCGGAGCAGTCGTAGGAGTCGGGGCCGGTGGCGCCCCACACGTACGGCTTGCCGACCTGCGCGCGGGCGAAGGCGAGCGCCTTGGCGGCCTTGGTGGCGTAGGCGGAGTCGCTCGTGCCGGACGAGGATGAGCCCGAGGTGTTTCCCTGGGCCGCCTCTTGTGCCGCCTTCTCCTCCGCGGCTTGCTGCTCCGCCAGTTCCGCCGCCTTGCGCGCGGCCTCCTGCTGCTTCTTCTTCTCGATCGCGGCGAGCCGCGCCTTCTCCTGGGCGGTCAGCTGCGACAACAGGTCGCGCGCGTCGGCGAGTTTCTTCTGGACGGTCGACTTGGCCGTCCGCAGGGCGCTCTGCGTCTCGGTGAGCGTCTCCAGGCCCTGGGTGGCCTCCTGGCGCTTCTTCATCGTCGCGGACTGCTCGGTGACGTAGTCGTCGACCGCGTCCTTCTGGCGGCCGGTCATCCGGTCCATCAGCTGGGTCTGGTCGAAGTAGTCCTGCGGGGAGTCCGCGAGCAGGAAGGTCGACGTGTCCGGTGCGGAGGCGCCGGTCCGGTACTGGGCGGCGGCGATGGAACCGAGCTCCTGCCGCGCCTCGTTGAGCTTCTGGGTGCGCTGGGCCACGTCGTCCAGGAGGGTGTCGACGCGCTTGCGCTGCTTGGTGGTCTTCTCTTTCGCCGCGTTGTACTTCTCGGTCGCCGACTCCGCCTGGCGGTACAGGTCGTCGACCTTCTTCTCGACCTCTTCGAGGCTCGGGTTCCCGTCGGTGGACGGGGCCGCGTTGGCCGACTGGGAGAGCAGGGCCACGGAGGTGAGGGCGGCCGTGGCGATCGCAGGGGTGCGTATCCCTGCTACGCGCGTTCCCGAGGGACGCGACTTGCGGTGCGACGCCAAAGGAGGCGACTCCTTCCGATGCTCCGCCTACCGAGCCAGCGGTGGGGGCCCAGACTGTTCGGCGGTGCTTGGAACGGTAGCCAACTGGTGTGGCCTGTGTGAAGGTTGATGTTCGATATGCCCGATACGTTTTTGTGACCTTCGGTCAGAGACCGTCCGGCGAGGGTGCGAGTATCGCGGAACGTGAAGGTCCGGTTCCGGAGAGTGGGGGCGGGTCCGCCGTCACCGGATCCGGGGATGTTCCCGGGGCGGCGGCGGGTTGTCAGTGGGGCGCCCTAGACTCGGAGAGCGATGAGCAGCCTCTTTGACGACAGCTTCCTGGCGGACCTCCAAGCCCCTCGCGGGCACGCGGAGGAGCCCCCGCCACCGCCCGAGGACGAGCACGGACCGGAGCCCGTTCCGGACGATCTGTTCGGCGGGAAGTTCGACGTGCCGCCGGACAGGGACGCGTACTACCGCGACGGCGCCCCCCGCCCGGCGCTGGACGCGGCGGCGCTCCTGGAAGGGCTGAACGAGAACCAGCGCGCGGCCGTCGTGCACGCCGGCACACCCCTGCTCATCGTGGCCGGCGCCGGCTCCGGCAAGACCCGTGTGCTCACCCACCGCATCGCCCACCTGCTCGCCGAGCGCCATGTGCACCCGGGCCAGATCCTCGCGATCACCTTCACCAACAAGGCCGCGGGCGAGATGAAGGAGCGCGTCGAGCAGCTCGTCGGCCCGCGCGCGAACGCGATGTGGGTGATGACCTTCCACAGCGCGTGCGTGCGCATCCTGCGCCGGGAGAGCAAGAAGCTCGGCTTCACGTCGTCGTTCTCGATCTACGACGCCGCCGACTCCAAGCGCCTGATGGCCCTGGTCTGCCGCGACCTGGACCTCGACCCCAAGCGCTACCCGCCGAAGTCCTTCAGCGCCAAGATCTCGAATCTGAAGAACGAGCTGATCGACGAGGAGGACTTCGCCGCCCAGGCCACCGACGGTTTCGAGAAGACCCTCGCCCAGGCCTACGCCATGTACCAGTCGCGGCTGCGCGAGGCCAACGCCCTCGACTTCGACGACCTGATCATGACGACGGTCAACCTGCTGCGCGCCTTCCCGGACGTCGCCGAGCACTACCGCCGCCGCTTCCGGCACGTCATGGTCGACGAGTACCAGGACACCAACCACGCGCAGTACGCGCTCGTGCGCGAGCTCGTCGGCACCGGTGCGCATGACGAGGACACCCCGCCCGCCGAGCACGACCTGCCCCCCGCCGAGCTGTGCGTGGTGGGTGACGCCGACCAGTCGATCTACGCCTTCCGCGGTGCGACGATCCGCAACATCCTCCAGTTCGAGGAGGATTACCCGAACGCGACGACGATCCTCCTGGAGCAGAACTACCGCTCCACGCAGACCATCCTGAGCGCGGCCAACGCGGTCATCGAGCGCAACGAGTCCCGCCGCCCCAAGAACCTGTGGACCAACGCCGGCGCGGGCGCGCGCATCACCGGCTACGTGGCGGACACCGAGCACGACGAGGCCCAGTTCGTCGCCGAGGAGATAGACCGTCTCACCGACGCGGGCGACGCGAAGGCCGGCGATGTCGCCGTCTTCTACCGCACCAACGCGCAGTCCCGTGTCTTCGAGGAGATCTTCATCCGCGTCGGCCTGCCCTACAAGGTCGTCGGCGGCGTCCGCTTCTACGAGCGCAAGGAGGTCCGGGACGTCCTCGCCTACCTGCGGGTGCTGGCCAACCCGGAGGACTCTGTCCCGCTGCGCCGCATCCTGAACGTGCCCAAGCGCGGCATCGGCGACCGCGCCGAGGCCATGATCGACGCGCTCTCCCAGCGCGAGAAGATCAGCTTCCCGCAGGCGCTGCGCCGCGTCGACGAGGCGTACGGCATGGCCGCGCGGTCGACGAACGCGGTCAGGAAGTTCAACACGCTGATGGAGGACCTCCGTACGATCGTCGAGTCCGGCGCGGGCCCCGCGACCGTCCTGGAGGCGATCCTCGAACGGACCGGCTACCTCGCCGAGTTGCAGGCCTCCACCGACCCGCAGGACGAGACCCGCATCGAGAACCTCCAGGAACTCGCCGCAGTGGCCCTGGAGTTCGAGCAGGAGAACAGCGCCGTTGACGGCGACAGCGAGACGCCCGTCGGGCTCGCCGCGTTCCTGGAGCGGGTCGCCCTGGTCGCCGACTCCGACCAGATCCCGGACGAGGAGGAGGACGGCTCGGGCGTCATCACCCTGATGACCCTGCACACCGCCAAGGGCCTCGAATTCCCGGTCGTCTTCCTCACCGGCATGGAGGACGGCGTCTTCCCGCACATGCGCGCGCTGGGCCAGCCCAAGGAGCTGGAGGAGGAGCGCCGCCTCGCGTACGTCGGCATCACGCGCGCGCGTGAGCGCCTCTATCTCACCCGCTCCTCCCTGCGCAGCGCGTGGGGGCAGCCCTCGTACAACCCGCCCTCCCGCTTCCTGGAGGAGATCCCGACCCAGCACGTCGACTGGAAGCGGACCGGCGCCACCGCGTCGGCCCCCGCCGGGCCGGTATCGGGCGTGGCGGCCTCGCTGTCCTCGTCCCGCTCCCGTTCCTCCGCCTCGGGTGCGTCGGGCTTCGCCACGCGCCGGAGTTCGGAGAAGCCGGTGGTGTCGCTGGCCGTCGGCGACCGGGTCACGCACGACCAGTTCGGACTCGGCACGGTCGTGGCGGTCAAGGGCACGGGCGCGAACGCGGAGGCGACGGTCGACTTCGGCGAGGAGAAGCCGAAGCGGCTGCTGCTGCGGTACGCGCCGGTGGAGAAGCTGTAGGCGAGTCGTACGGTCGACTCGCAGGAGACATGAGTCGAGCCCCCGCTCCAACTGCGGGGGCTCGCAAGGAAGTCGGCGGGACGGCCCGCGCGAGAGCTACGTCGGGTTGATGCCGTGGCTGCGCAGCCACGGGAGCGGGTCGATCGCCGCGCCGCCGGCCGGCCGGACCTCGAAGTGCAGGTGCGGCCCTGTCGAGTTGCCGGAGTTCCCGGAGTACGCGATCGCGTCGCCGGCCTTCACGGTCGTACCGGAGGCGACCTGGTAGCTGGAGAGGTGGCAGTACCACGTCTCCGTACCGTCCTTCGCGGTCACGATCATCATGTTGCCGTAGGCGCTGTTCCACTGCGTCCGTACGGTGCCGTCGGTCGCGGCCATCACCTTCGTGCCGTACGAGACCGGGAAGTCGATGCCGGTGTGCACGGACATCCAGTTGATGCCGGCCTGGCCGAAGTAGGCGCTGAGTCCGTGCTGCGCGACCGGGAGCGCGTACTTCGGGCGCAGCCGCTCCTTGCGGGCGGCCTCCGCGGCGGCCTTCTTCTTCTCGGCCAGCTGCTCGGCCTTGAGGTCGATACGTTCCTGCGTACGGCTGGCCCGGTCGGCGAAGTCGTCGGCGCCGGCGGAGAGGCTCTTGAGCTGGGCGTCCAGCTTGTTGTTGGCGGTGGACGGTTTCACCGCGGTCGCGTCCGAGGCCGTGGTCGAGGTGTCCTGCTCGCTGGCGAAGGTGCCGACGGAGGCGGCGGCGACACCGGCCACGCCCATCACGCACGCCGACGGCACGGCGATGGTCAGCAGCGCGGAGCGCTTGGGGGGCGGACGGCGGCGGGAACGGTTCGCGTTCCTGGTGGCCGCGCGGCCCTGCGTCGGGACGACCTCTTCCTGGTCGTCCAACAGCGGGGCCACGGCGGGCAGTTCACCGGTGGAGGCCAACTCGGAGGCCGACTCGTCCTCGGCCGGGGCGTGTTCGGCGTACGCGGTGGTGTCGTACTCGGAGTAGTCCGCGAACTGGTCCTGCTGCTCGCCCTGTTCGCCCGGCGTTCCCTGGCCGTCCGAGTTCCACTGGGTGGCGTCGTAGGTACCGGTGTCGAAGGTCTGCGTGCCCCATTCCCAGTGCTGGGTCTGGTCGGCGGGGGTGGTGGTCTGGTCGGGCTGGAGCCAGGCGCTCGCGTCCCACTGGCCGGAGGTGTCGTTCCCGGTGGCCTGCGGCGGGATGGCGGAGAGCTGCTGGTACTCGGCCGACCACGCGGTCGTCTCGTACGCGCCGGTGTCGTAGGCGGCGGCGTGGTGCTGGGCCGCGTACGCGTCGTAGTTCAGGGTCTGCTGCCCGCCGGTGGACCAGGTCGAGCTGTCGTACGTGCCGGTGCCTGTGCCGTCGTCCGGGAGGCAGCCGAAGAGGGGGTCGGCCGCGAAGGTCGCCGTGGCGTGGGTGCCGGTACCGGTCGCGAAACCGTTGGCGTCGTAGTCGCCGTACGTGGTGAAGTCGCCGTACTGGCCTTCCTGGGTGCCGTAGGACGCGTAATGCGTCGCGGCGGCCTCGGAGGCCGGAGCCGGGGTCATGGTCCCCGACGGGTGACGGTCGTTCACCAACTTCTCTTTCGCCTCGACAACAGGGGCTGGCAGAGCAGTGCGGCGACTGTACCCGGCGGTACGCGGGCGCGACAATCTTCAACAGGTTTTGCGCTCGCAGGAAACGGGCATTCGGCTGTGTTTCGGGGGAGGCCGGGCGAGGGTTTGGCCCTGTGTTCGAAGAACGTTCGATACGCGGGAGCTGTCCGAGGGGTGTCCGAGGCGTGTGGGACGGCTGTGCGGAGGCGGTGCACGGCCCGCCGGCAGCGCACCGAGACGTCACGCGCGGTGTGTCATCGGCGCCCCACCGTCACGCCAGGGTCAGGCCACCGTCAGGCCGCCGGCGCGAGCGGCCGTCTCGGATCCTGTCTCCGTCGTGTCGAGTGCCTGCCGTATCCCGGTCGCGACGGCGGGGTGCACCGGCAGGGCGAGATGTCCGATTCCGCTCACCCGCACGTTCTGCGCGATGAGGTCGGGGTGGTCGACGCAGGCCGTCTCCAGCGGGTCCATCAGGTGGTCGAGGTCGCTCCAGAAACTGACGAAGTGCGTACGGCAGCCCGGCGCGGGCCGGGTCAGCTCCTCCAGGACGTCCGAGCCGGGGCGCATCTGGCGCACGATCGGGTGCGCGTTGGCCAGCGGCACCACGCGGGTGCCGGAGTGCGGGGTGCCGAGCGTCACCAGCGTGCGGACGCGGAGGTCGCCGCCGAGACGCTGCACGTAGTACCGCGCGATCAGGCCGCCGAGGCTGTGCCCGACGATGTCGACCTCCCGGCTGCCGGTGCGCTCGCAGATCTCCTCTATATGCCGGCCCAGTAGCTCGGCCGCGGTGCGGATGTCGCAGGTCAGCGGCGAGTAGTTCAGCGACTCGACCTGCTGCCTGCCGTGCTGGGCGAGGCTGCGGCGCAGCAGGACGAAGACCGAGCGGTTGTCTATGAAGCCGTGGAGGAGGACGACCGGGGGCTTGGCCTGGGTGGGCAGCTGCGCCGTGGGGTTCTCGTCCGGCGCGGGGAGCGGGTCGGCGGGGGTCCGGCGCTCCTGGGTGATGCCCGAGGGATAGAGGAGGAGGTGTCCCGCCAGGATCGCGAACTCCAGCGCGGTCGCTTTCAGCAGGGCCAGGGAGAGTCCCGCCAGCCGGCTCGGCAGCAGCTTCTGGCAGAGGGGAAGAAAGGGCGACACTGCCCCGGTGACCTTCATGGCCGACCTCCTGTCGGCACGCGGAAGACAGCTCTGTCCCCCGTGTGCCCTCGTGGGAGGTCGCGGCGAAGGTGGTCGACGGTGTGCGGGAGGCCTGCGGCGTGCGGGTTGTCGGCCCCGTATGCCCTTCCCGCCGTCGCCGACCCGCCGCACCACCACGCCGCGCGGCCTGCGGCGCGGTGGTGC